>PEWP01000008.1 GCA_002779425.1 bacterium (Candidatus Gribaldobacteria) CG07_land_8_20_14_0_80_33_18
ACACCAATAAAGGAGGTAATATAAAAGGGGGTCGCGATATTATTGACGACTCCCTTTTAATTTTATTTAGAAGGGTTGTCTTTTTCTTTTTTTGTTATAAAATAAAAGAGATTTTTAAAATTAAAATTTGGAGGCGGGATGCCAGAGAGGATGATTGGGGTGGTTTCGAACCCCGCACCTTTTATGGAGGGTTGGCAGAATGGTAATGCGCTGGTTTCGAAAACCAGTGGGAGAAATCCCTTGCAGGTTCGAGTCCTGCACCCTCCGTAGAAAAAAGGTGCGGGGCGAATCCTCCTCCCGCCGTCGGCTTTATTTATGATTCAAGAAAAACAAAATTTAACCCGCCTGCACGGGCAGGTAACTCGTCCGCCGGTAGTAGTCATTTTAGGGCACGTGGACCATGGAAAAACCTCGATTTTAGATTTTATTAGAAAAGCTCATGTTGCCGAAAGGGAAACAGGCGGTATCACCCAACACATCGGAGCCTATGAAATCGAGCATCCCTCGACAGGCTCAAGACAAGGGGGAAAAATTACTTTTTTGGATACGCCCGGTCATGAAGCATTTTCGGCAATGCGTTCTCGAGGAGCAAAAATAGCTGATATTGCTATTTTAGTTGTTGCAGCGGATGAAGGTGTAAAAACTCAAACAAAAGAGGCAATAAGCGCTATAAAAAAAGCTGGTATTCCGATGATTGTAGCAATAAATAAAATTGATAAATCCAACATTGATATTAAAAAAGTGGAAAGAGAATTATCAGTAAAAGAAGTTCTTTTAGAATCTCAGGGTGGCAAAGTTCCGGCAGTAAAAATTTCAGCAAAAACTGGTCAAGGTATAGAAGAACTTTTGGAAATGATTATTTTAGTTGCTGAAATGGAGGGATTAAAAACAGATATTTCAAAACCAGTTAAAGGAACAGTAATTGAAGCGAGTTTGGATTCTAAAAAAGGTCCGATTGCAACAATAATTTTATCTGAAGGAACTTTGAAAATAGGCGAGATTATTGGCACTCATTTCAGCTTTGGTAAGATTAAATCAATGACCGATTTTTCATCAAAGCAAATTAAAATTGGTTTTCCTTCGCAACCAGTTGTAGTTTTTGGTTTTGAAAAGCCACCAATGGTTGGAGAAAAAATTAAAGTTTTTCAAAGTTTTGAAGAAGCAAAAAAAGAAATTAAAGAAGAAAAAAGAATTTTACCTGTCTTTTTTGTTGAAAAAGATAAAAAAGTTTTAAATATAATTTTAAAAGCCGATGTTTTAGGGTCGCTCGAGGCAATTAAAGAAGCTCTTTTTAATTTATCTCAGGAAAAAATAATTTTAAGAATTTTAAAAAGTGGAGTAGGGAATATTGATATCTCCGATATCAAATTAGCCGAGGATGGGAAAGCTAAAATTTTCGGATTTAGAGTAAAAACAGATTCAGCAGCAAAATCTTTAATAGATAAAATGAAAATAAAACCAAAGATTTTTGAAATCATCTATGAACTTATTCAAGCAGTAAGAGAAACAATGGAAAAGATGGTTGAACCAGAAATTTTAAAAAAAGAAATAGGTAAAGTAAAAATATTAACAATTTTTAAAGTAGCTCAGCGTCAAATTATTGGCGGGAAAGTAATTGAAGGAGAAATAGAAAAAGGAAAGGAATGCGAAGTGATAAGAAATGAAGAATTAATTGGAAAAGGAAAAATTTTAAATCTTCAACGAAATAAAAAGGAAGTTGAAAATATAAGCAGGGGAAACGAATGCGGAATTCTCTTTGAAGGAGAAATAAAAATTAAAGAAGAAGATATATTGGTAATTTATACAAATGTTTAAACGCATCGAACGGGTTAATGCCCTAATAAGGTTACAATTAGGCCAGCTTTTTTTAAAAGAGATAGAATTTCCTTTCAATGTTTTAGTTAGTATTTCAAGAGTTGAGTGCTCTTCCAATTTAATCCAAGCAAAAGTTTATATTTCAGTAATGCCGGAGAATAAATTCCCTGAAGTTTTTAAAATTTTAAACAAAAATATTTATTTTCTTCAGAAAAAGCTTAATAAGCTTTTAAAAATGCGACCGGTACCAAAAATTGAATTTAAAGAGGAAAAAGGAATAAGAGAAGTAAATGAAATTGAGAAAATTTTAGAAAAATTGAAAAAAGACTACAACCCGCCCACCACGTCCGAGGTGCCTGTCGAAGGCAGGAGGGTGGAGGGAGGGTCGGAGTCCCAGCCTTCGGCTGAGTCTCTGAAAGACTCCTGAAAAATGATTGAAAAGATCTAAAATTTTGATAAAATATAAATGGCGCGGTAGCCAAGAAGCAAAGGCATTGGTCTGCAAAACCAATATACATGGGTGCAAGTCCCATCCGCGCCTCCAAATGCCCGGGTGATGGAATGGCAGACATGAGAGACTTAAAATCTCTTGGGTGTATAACCCGTGTGGGTTCGACTCCCACCCCGGGCAAATGATAATACTAAATAGAAAAAGTAATGGAAGGTAAAAAAGAGATTGTAAATCTAGAAGTGGGGGTCGAAGGGCTGGATGTTGTGAAACTACTTTTTACATCCAGCTCAGGGCAACGACTCCCACCCCGGGCACAAAAAAATCCCTCGCTGAAAGCGGGGGATTTTTTTGTGATAATAGCTAAATAGTCAATTAGTCAGTATTTAAGATTTCCATTTCGGTGATTTTTGCACCGAAGTTTTTTGCTTCTTCATAAGAAGAAGACCAAATATCAATGTGATAATTATCTTTTCGCCAATGCATTCTGTCTTCCACTATGAATATTTTATCGCCAAAAACTTCTGGTAATCTAATTTTTGTTCCAAAAGGTAAAATATTATTAGCTACTATACCTTCTTTTACATAAGAACCAGAAGCGGTTATATAAGGGTTATCGTCAGTTTCCCAAGAAGAACTGGAATAGGCGGTGACTATCACCTTAATTTTTTTAGGCGGATTTTCTAAAAAACAAGGGGCAGAAGGTAAAAGAGTTGTTTCTTGGACGATTTGTAAACTTGAGAGGTTTTCTTCTAAATTAATAACATCTGCCATTGCTTTTTCTAATGGCAGAGGGATTAAAATGCTTGCTAAAACACTGGTTAAAGTGATTGAAACTAATCCATATTGCCCAATTATTTTAAAAATCAGGCGTTTGTTCAAGGTATACATTATAAAATCCCTCTTTTATAAGGGATTATATCTATTTTAGCTTAATGAAAAAGTATTGTCAAGAGCGGGAGACGACAAGCGGGTGAGCGGAGTCGAACCGCCTTCTCGATCTTGGCAAGATCGCATAATAACCATTATACTACACCCGCGCCATTTTGATTTTTACACACTTTACACTTTAAATTTTTTATGTGCCGCGACCCGGAGTCGAACCGGGATCTTTGCTTTTTCAGAGCAACGCCGTGACCACCTTGGCTATCGCGGCGAAAAATGGGCGCGAGAGGAGTCGAACCTCTAACCTTTTCGGTGTAAACGAAACGCTCTAACCATTGCGCTACGCGCCCTAAAAGAATTTTATATCAAAAATTTAAAAAGAGCAAAATTTATACTTTCTTTATTCAGGATTATCATCTGCGCGGGAGAGGACTCGAACCTCCAAGCCTTACGGCACCACCACCTCAAGATGGCGAGTTTACCAATTTCTCCACCCGCGCCTAATTTTTAACTTTGTTTCTTTCTTAAATAATAAAGTTTTGCTCTTCTTACTTTTCCTTTTTCTAAAACTTCGATTTTTTCAATAGTTGGCGAATGTAAAGGAAAAATTCTTTCTACTCCGACGCCGCTGAGCACCTTTCTTACTATTATTGTTGAATTTATTCCTTTTCCATGTTTTCGAGCAATTACAATACCTTCAAAAACCTGAATTTTTTCTTCTTCTTTTTTGCCCGCCGTAGCTTTAGCGAAGAAGGGAATTTTTTGATATACCCGAACCAAATTACCCGGCTTTATTTCCGGCAAATCTTTTTTTAAATACGATTTAACAAAATTTTCAACCTTTTTTGTCATATTTTTATATTTTATACTTTCTTGGGCGGTATAGGACTCGAACCTATAACCTCATACACGTCAAGTACGCGCTCTAGCCAATTGAGCTAACCGCCCGGAATATTGGTGGAAAGAGAATGTTCTATTCTCAGGAAAACCACCAATGGTGCGCGTGGATGGATTCGAACCATCGACCCCCACTTTATAAGAGTGGTGCTACTACCACTGAGCTACACGCGCCTATTATACGAAGTATATCAAGGTTCTGCGAGGCCGCCCGCAGGCGGCGGGGCGACCCGCAGGTCGCGGCTAGTTCGCGACTGAAAGGAGCTGAACTGGACAGGGACGAACGCAGTGAGCTGAATTTCCCAGTGACCGAACTTCTTATTTTATCAATTTTTCAAACTCTTCTTTTTCAATGGTTTCTTTTTGAATTAAAACTTTAGCAACTTTTTCCAATAATTTTTTCTTTTTCTCTAAAATTCCCATTGCTCTTTTTTCCGCCTCATTTATAAATCTTTCTGTTTCTTTATCAATTTGGCTGGCTATTTTTTCAGAATAATTTCTTTCTGTCTCTTGTTCTATCCCAAGAAATGGTAAAGTTTCTCTTTTGCCAAAAGTAATTGGGCCGAGTTTCGACATCCCATATTTGGTAACCAAAGCTCTGGCTAATAAACTCGCTCGTTCCAAATCATTGGCTGCGCCAGTGGAAATCTCTTTAAATTTTAATTTTTCAGCACAATAACCGCCCAGTAATACTGCCAATTCAGCTAAGAATTCTGATTTTGTTTTAATTCTTTTTTCTTCTTTTGGCAAAGCCAAAGTATATCCGGCTGCTATTCCCCGAGCGACAATTGATATTTTTCTAACTTCTTCTGCTTCGGGAATAGAACTGATAACTAAAGCATGGCCTGTTTCATGGAAAGCAGAAATTTTTTTTTCTTTCTTGTTAAGTAAATGACTTTTTCTTTCAGGACCCAAAAGAACTTTTTCAATTGCTTCTAATAATTCTTCTTGATAAATTTGATTTTTATTTCTTCTGGCAGTTAAAATTGCTCCTTCATTAACTAAATTTGCCAAATCAGCGCCAGAAAATCCGGGAGTTCTTTCAGCAACTTCTCTTAAATCAACTTTTAAACTTAATGGTTTATTACGACAATGAATTTTAAGAATTTCTTCTCTTTCTTTAATGTCTGGCAAATCCAAAACAATTCTTCTATCAAATCGGCCTGCTCGCAGAAGAGCCGGATCAAGGTATTGGGGCGCATTAGTTGCTCCGATAACAATAACTCCGGTATCCCTTTCAAAACCGTCCATTTCCGCTAAAATTTGATTTAAAGTTTGTTCTCTTTCTTCATGTCCGCCGCCAATTCCCGGCAATCTTATTTTACCGATACTATCAATTTCATCGATAAAAATAATGCTTGGTTGATGTTTTTTTGCCATTTGGAAAAGCGACCTCGCCCGGCTGGCTCCCACTCCGACAAATAATTCAATAAATTCCGAACCAGACATTGAAAAAAAAGGAACATTAGCTTCATTAGCAACAGCGCGCGCCATTAATGTTTTACCTGTGCCAGGCGGACCGATTAATAAAACTCCTCTTGGTATTCTCGCTCCCATTTTCAAAAATTTCTTTGGATTTTTTAAAAAATCTACTATCTCTTTTATTTCTTTTTTTGCTTCTTCTAAACCGGCAATATCTTTAAAAGTTACTTTTTCTCCGGCTGTCTTGCCAGCTCCGGCGATTTTGGCTGGCGCTTGGAGAAAACTGAAAGTTTGTCCCATCCCGCTTTTGGCTTGTCGAAAAATCATCCCGAAAAACCAAATAAAAAAGACAATCGGTAAGACAAGACTTAGAAGAGGAATTAACCAATCTAAAACAGAAGTTTTTTCTTTTATTTCAATCTGTAACCCTTTTATTTTATCTTTTTCTAATCCATAGTTAATTAAAGATTGAGTCAAGGAAGAATCCGGTTCCTTTCTTGAAGTTGCTTTATTTCCATCATAATAAGAAATTGAAAGTTCATTGCCCAAAATAACAATTTTTTCCACTTTCCCTTCATTAATTTCCTTAACAACTTGGCTCAAAGAAATTTCTTTTTTAGATTGATTTGAAGAAAATAAAGAAAAAATTACAGAAAGAAAAATAAAAATTAGAATAATGATAATAAAATTTTTTAATAAGTTTTTCATATTATCTTATGAACGAAAGATAAATTCTTTCATCAATGATTTCAATAATCTTTGCTTTAACCTTTTGACCTATTTTTAAAAATTTGGTTATATCTTTAATCGGTTCATTAGAAATTTCAGAGATATGGATAAGTCCTTCTAAATTTTCTTTCCCAAATTTCAAAAAAGCGCCGAAATTCGTTATCCCGGTAATTTCTCCTTTTATTTCTTCTCCGACCTTATATTTCTCTAACACTTCTTTTATTTTTTCAGTTTTAGCGAGTTTCTCTGAAAGAATTATTTTTTTTCCTTTTAGGTCAAGGTCAAATATTTTTACTTTTAATTTTTTACCAATAAGTTTTTGAAGCTCTTTTACAATTTCTTTATTTGGGTCTTTTTCAATTTTAGGATAATTTTCTTCGGATAATTGCGAAGCAGGCAGAAAAGCAGAGATTCCCATTATGTGGGCAAGTAAACCCCCTCTATTTGCTCTCGTAATGAGCACGTCTAAAGTTTCTTCCCTCTCTTTTATTTTTATAAGTTCATCCCAAGCAGATTCTCTTACAGCTTCTTTTATTGAAAGTTCTCGGTAGCCATTTTCATTTTCTAAATTTGTTATTTTAGCAATAACTTTATCTCCAATTTTTAAATCTTTTAAAACATCTTTTGCTTCATTGAATTCCTTGCCATAAATTATTCCAATTCCAGCTACTCCCAAATCTAAAAATACCGAATTTGTTTCTCGGGCGATAATTTTACCTTCTACAATATCCCCTTCTCTAGGAGGGCAAATAATATCTTCATTAATTTTAATCTTCTTTAAATTCTTTGATGGGGTCATTTTCATAGAACAAGTATAAGCGAAAAATTTTTCAAAATCAAGCAGATTATTGTTTTAGAAAAAAAATTATGATAAAATAAAATAGAACGCTGGCGCTATTAATTATTAAATAATTATTATGATTATTACTTGGCGGGGTCAATCCTTTTTTGAATTAGCAATAAAAAATCAAGAACATAAAGAAGTAAAAGTGGTCATCGATCCTTATGATGAAAGTTTAGGGTTGAAAGTACCGAAAGTTGAAGCGCAAATTTTACTTGTTTCTCATTCTCATTCTGACCATTCGAATCTTAGCGCAATTATTGGCGAGCCATTTTTAATTAAGACGCCCGGAGAGTATGAAATTCAAGGAGTTTTTGTTAAGGGTATTCCTGCTTTTCATAACAATAATTTAGGGAAAGAAAAAGAAATGGTAACAATTTATAAAATTGAGGCGGAAGAGATGAAAATTTGTCATTTATCTGATTTAGGCCAAAAAGAATTGACCAAACAACAATTGGAAGAAATTGGCGCAGTGGATATTTTAATGATTCCTGTTGGCGGAATTTACACTATTGGCGCCAAAGAAGCAAGTTCAATTATTTCCCAAATTGAACCGAAGCTCGTTGTTCCAATGCATTATCAGATTCCTAAGTTGAAAGTAAAACTAGAAGGGGTAGAAAAATTTTTGAAGGTGATGGGGGTTGGGTCAATTGAACCAGAAGCTCAGTTAAAAATAAAATTAATTGATTTACCAAAGGAAGAAGAAACAAAAATAGTAATTTTAAAAGCGAGATGAGATAAGATATGGATTTTCTTAAAAAACTTCAGAATTTAGATGTCTTTTGGAGAAAATTTATTTTATGGTTGATAATAATTGCTTTAGGAATAGGATTGGGTTTTTTAGCAATAAAAAATTTTCAAAGAAATTTAAGGGGATTTAAGATTTCTTTTCCAACATCTAATTATGGCCACTAATAAACCAACCAAACC
>PEWP01000031.1 GCA_002779425.1 bacterium (Candidatus Gribaldobacteria) CG07_land_8_20_14_0_80_33_18
AATTGAAAATTAGCGGCGATTTCATCAATCGCTTGAAAGCCCAGGTTGTGGCGCGTCTTTTGAAATTTTTTACCGGGATTACCCAGACCAATGATTAAAATCATAATTTCTTTCTATTATACCAATTCTCTTGTAAAAATAAAAAAATTTGTTATAATATGACTATGAAAAACTTTCTTTCTTTTATTTTTGAAATTTGTAAAATAGTTCTTCTGGCTTTAATAGTTGTTATTCCTATTCGCTATTTTATTTTCCAGCCGTTTATAGTCAGAGGAGCTTCTATGGAGCCAAATTTTAAAAATGGCGATTATTTGATTGTTGATGAAATTTCTTACAAATTTAAAGAGCTAAAAAGAGGGGAAGTGGTTATTTTTAAATACCCCAAAAATCCATCTTACCGATTTATTAAAAGAATTATTGGTTTGCCAAATGAAACAATAAAAATTGAAGGGACAAAAATAATAATTTCAAAAAATGGAAAAGAAGAAGTTTTAAATGAAACGGACTATCTTTCTCTCCAATCTTATTTAGGGAAGATGGAAATTAATCTAAAAGGAAACGAATATTTTGTTTTAGGAGATAATCGAGATGCCTCTTTTGATTCCAGAGAATGGGGAATTTTACCAAGAGAGTATATTGTTGGTAAAGCAATTTTTAGAGCCTGGCCTTTTAATGCCTTAGCTACATTTTTTGCTCCAGAATATGCCAAGTAGAGAAAAATTTCAATCGCCAACCGGGATGCACGATGTTTTATCCGATGATGAGCTTTATTTTCAGAAAATTGAGAAAATTTGCGAGAATATAGCTGATTTTTACGGCTTTAAAAGAATTGAAACTCCTATTTTAGAACAGACCGAACTTTTTGAAAGAGGGACCGGTTTTTCAACAGACATTGTTTTAAAGCAGATGTTTTCTTTTCGAACCCGGGGAGGAGATTATTTGACCTTACGGCCCGAAGGGACGCCAGGGGTAGTGAGGTCTTTTATTCAAAATGGTATGATTAATTTGCCAAAACCGGTAAAACTTTGGTATTCTGGCCCTTTTTTTCGATACGAACGTCCCCAGGCCGGCCGATTTCGTCAATTTCATCAAGTTGGTTTTGAAAATTTAGGAGTAAAAAATCCGATTGTTGATGCCCAAATTATTCAAATTTTTTTTAATATTTTAAAAGAGCTCGGCTTTAAGAATTTAATTATTGAGCTCAATAGTATTGGCGATTCTGAGTGTCGAGGATATTATAAAAGAATTTTAGCGACTTATCTGCGGCCCTATCAAAACTCTTTATGCGCTGATTGCCGCCAAAGGTTAAAACAAAATATTTTCCGTGTTTTAGATTGCAAAGAAGAAAAATGTCAAAAAATTACAAAAGGAGCGCCGCAAATAATTAATCATCTATGTGAGGAATGTCATAATCACTTTAAAAATGTGTTAGAATATTTAGAGGAATTAGAATTGCCTTATCAATTAAGTCCTTATTTAGCGAGAGGACTTGATTATTACACAAAAACAGTTTTCGAAATTTCTTTATCAGAAAATGAACCGATGGCGAAAGAGATCGGAGCATTGGTGGGGGGAGGAAGATATGATGATTTAGTTAAAATTTTGGGAGGAAAAGACACACCAGCCTGTGGCGGAGCATTGGGAGTAGAAAGAATTGTTAGCTTGATGAAAGCTAAAGGTAAAAAAATTTATTCGGCGGAAAAACCTCAAATTTTCTTGACCCAAGTAGGCGAGTCAGCGAAGAAGAAAAGTTTAAAAATTTTTGAAGAGTTAAGAAAAGAAAAAATAAAAGTAGTTGAAACTTTTCATAAAGATTCTTTAAGTTCTCAGATTAAAATTGCAGATGATTTAGGAATAAAATATGTTTTAATCTTAGGCCAAAAAGAGGTATTGAATAATGAAATAATTATTAAAGAAATGGAAACTGGCAAACAAGAAACAGTAAAATTAGAAAAGATAATAAAAGAAATAAAAAAACGTCTAAAATAAATTTATTAATTATGGAATGTATTTTTTGTAAAATTATTAATAAAGAAATTCCTTCAGAAATAGTATTTGAAGATGACGAATTTATTGCTTTTAAAGATGTTAATCCCCAAGCACCAGTCCATATTTTAATTATTCCTAAAAAACATATTTCTTCAGTAAACCATGTAGAGATAGAAGATAAAACATTAATGGGGGAATTGATTTTAGTTGCTCAAAAAATTGCCCGAGAGAAAAATTTAGCCGGTTATAAATTATTAATTAATGTTGGTCGAGAGGGAGGGCAGCTCATTAATCACTTGCACTTACATCTTTTATCGGGATTGTCCCATTTAAAATCTTTAAACATATGATGGTAGAAGTAAGAAAACAAGGAAGAGAATCATCGGTTAATGTAATTCGGCGTTTTACTCAAAAGGTTAGGCGAAGCGGAATTTTGTTTGAGATTAGGAAAAGGCGATTTAAAACAAGACCTAAAAGCCATAATTTAATAAAAAAAGCAGCTTTAATAAAAGAAAAGAACAAAAAGAAATATGAACAACTCAAAAAGTTAGGGAAATTATGATAGAAATTAGGAATTTGACCGGAGTTCAAATTAATGAAAATTTTTTAAAGAGAATTACAAAATTAGTTTTTAAAAAGGAAGGAGTAAAAAAATTAGAATTATCAATCGCTTTAGTTGGTTATTCGCTAATGAAAAAATTAAATAAAACCTATCGTCATAAAAATCGAATAACCGATGTCCTCGCCTTCGGCGAAAATCAAAAATTAGACGAATTAGGATTTGGGGAGGTGGTGATTTGTTTAAGGGAAGTGAAAAAAAACGCCAAAAGATATGGGACAACTTTTAAAAAAGAATTAACCAGAGTTTTAATCCACGGCATTTTACACATTTTTGGTTATAACCATCAATCTTTTAAAGAAGCAAAAAAGATGAAACAAAAAGAAGAATATTATCTTTCTCGAAAGTATGTTTAAGGCAAAACCAATTACGGCTATTGATATAGGGACAAGTTTAATTAAAGTTTTAGTTGCCAGAAAAGAAAAAGAAGGTTTAGAAATTTTAGCTAAGACTCAAATTCCTTCTTTTGGTGTAAGGAAAGGAGAAGTGATAAAGATAAATAAGGTTGCAGAAAATATTCAAGCAGCAATTGATAAAATTGAAAAAGAATTTAATTTTAAAATAAAAAGTTGTTTTTGCAATATAAATGGCGCGCATCTTCATTCCCTTCCTTCTCAAGGATTAGTTTCTGTTTCTCGGGCTGACCGAAAAATTTCCGAAGAAGATATAGAAAGAGTATTCCGTCAAACACAAGCGATAAATTTAGCTTCTAATAAAGAGATATTAGATATTTTCCCTAAAGAATTTATTATTGATGGTGAAGGAGGGATAAAAGAGCCCTTAGGGCTTTCTGGTGTTCGATTAGAGGTAAAAGTTCTTCTGATTTGCGCTTTTTCTCCTTTTTTGGAAAATTTGACCAAAGCCCTTCTTTCAACTGGAATTCAAATTGCTGATGTAATCCCTTCTCCTTTAGCTTCATCTTTTGCTTGTTTGACTCCGGAGCAAAAGGAATTAGGGGTGGCCTTGGTTGACATTGGAGCAGAAACTACTGGTTTAGCTGTTTTTGAAGAAGGAGATTTAATTGATTTAGCTGTTTTTCCTATTGGTTCGGCTAATATCACCAATGATATTGCTCTTGGTTTACGGACAGAGATTGACACTGCCGAGCAAATAAAAAAAGAATTCTGTTCTCTTTCTAAAGAAAAAAGAAAATTAAAGAAAGGAATGAAAAAAGAAAAAAGAGAGAAAATAGAAATACCGGAAAAATTTTTAGTTTTTTCTAAAAAGATATTGGATGAAATTGTCTACTCTCGAATCGGAGAAATTTTTGACCAAATTCAAAAAGAATTAAAAAAAATTTCAAAACAGGAACTTTTGCCAGCTGGAGTAGTTTTAACAGGCGGCGGTTCTCTTTTGTCGGGAATAGATGATTATGCCAAAGAAAAAATAAAACTTCCTTGTCGGTTGGCAAAATTCGGAAATAATATTAATCTGGAAGAAAATGATTTATCTTTTTCTACTGCCTTGGGTCTCCTTAAAAGTTCTGATTTAAATGAAAAGAAAGATATAAAGAAAAATTTTGGAAGTGGAGTTAAAAAATTTTTTAAAATTTTTTTACCTTACTAGGGTTCACCCTGTGAAATAATTTTAAATTTTTAGATATGTTTCATTATGTTTATATTTTACAATCAAAGAGAGATAATAAATTTTATACAGGTTATACAAAAAATTTAAAATTAAGATTTGAGCAACATCAGAAAGAAATAGTAGAATCAACAAAAAATAGAGGTCCATTTAAACTAATTTATTTCGAAGGTTGTTTAAATCAACAAGATGCTACCCGCAGAGAAAAATATCTTAAAACATTTTATGGGAAGATGTTTTTAAGAAAAAGACTCAAATCTTATTTCACAGGGTAAATTCTATGAATTCTTTTTTAAAAATCAAAGTAGTTGGAATAGGCGGAGCCGGAGTTAATACAGTTTCTCGAATAGCAAAAAATTTTAAAAATAATGTTGAATTAATTGCTCTTAATACCGATGCTCAATCGCTTAAAACAGCTAATATCTTAAATAAAAATAAATTTTTGATTGGTGAAAATATTACTTTTGGTTTAGGGACAGGAATGGATATTAAATTAGGGGAAAAAGCAGCTAAAGAAAGTGAAGAAAAATTAAAAGAAATTTTAAAAGGAGCAGATATAGTTTTTCTTACCTATGGTTTGGGTGGGGGAAGTGGCAGCGGTGGCGGTCCAATAGTAGCAGAAATTGCTAAAAATTTAGGAGCTTTGACTATTGCTGTAGTAACCGAACCATTTTCTTTTGAGGGAGTTTGGCGTAGCCGAGTTGCTAAATTAGGATTTAGTAGATTGGAAACAAAGATAGATGCTTTGATTTGTGTTAAAAATGATAAAGTGTTGAAAATAATTGGCAAAAATACTTCAGTTGAGGAGGCCTTTATTTTAATTGATGATGTCTTAAAAGAAGCGATTACCTCAATTTCCGATTTAATTTCTTCTTCTTCAATCATTAGTATTGATTTTGCCGATATTACCGAGCTTTTAAAAAATTCTGGCAGGGTTTTATTTTCTCAAGCCAAAAGATCTGGCGAAAATCGAGCAGTAACAGCGGCAGATTGCGCTCTTTTGTCTCCTTTAGTTGATTTCTCAATTAATAAAGCTAAAGGAATTTTAGTAAACGTTAGCGGTAGAGATGACCTTTCTTTATCAGAAGTTCAGGAGGCAATTAATTTTATCAAAAAAGCAGTTTCTTCTCATTGCAAGATAATTTTTGGCGCCTCGGAAGATAAAAAATTAAAAAAGGGAGAAATAAAAATAACGCTCATTGCCACCGGCATTAATTGAAATCTAAAAATATAAAAACTGTTCCACCAGATTGACAGGTTTTTTTTATTAGTTTAAAATATAATAATTCGTCTATTTATGAAAAATAAAATTCACCCTGTTAAATCCCGCGAAGCGGGAATTTCGCCAAAGGCGAAATTATTTAACAGGGTAAAAAAAATTATAAAAAGAGATGGAACAATAGTTGATTTTGAACAAGAAAAAATTACCAAGGCAATTTTTAAAGCCATTACTTCTGTTAATGAAGGAGATGGCAAAAAATCAAAAAAAATTTCTGAAAAAATAGTTCAAATATTAAATCGCCGTTTCAAAAAAAATGAAATTCCTACTGTTGAAGAAATTCAAGATATAGTGGAAGAGGTTTTAATTTTAGAAGATTTGGTAGAAACTGCCAAGGCCTATATTTTATATCGGGAGCAAAGAAGAAGAATAAGAGAAGCCATTACCGTCAGCGAAGAAGCAGTAGATAGAGTTGACCAATATTTAGAAAAATTGGATTGGGAGGTTCAG
>PEWP01000022.1 GCA_002779425.1 bacterium (Candidatus Gribaldobacteria) CG07_land_8_20_14_0_80_33_18
TAAAGAAGTAAATAGGATAAAATAAAAAAGCTTAATGAAATTGAATAAAGTCAAAGAAAAAGGTCAAGTAATTGAAGCATTTCCCAATCTTGATTTTAAAGTAAAATTAGAAAACGGAAGAGAGGTTTTAGCTCATTTGGCAGGAAGACTTCGATTGCATAGAATTAAAATTTTACCGGGAGATAAAGTATTGGTAGAAATAAGTCCCTATGATGAAAAAAGGGGAAGAATTATTTATCGTTTGAGATAAACGTTTAAAAAGATGAAGGTCCATTCTTCAGTAAAAAAAATTTGTCGGAAATGTAAATTTGTTAGACGAAAAAGGAAACTCTACGTTATTTGTTCTAATCCAAAGCATAAACAGCGCCAAGGATAAGAATATTATGCCGAGAATAATTGGGGTAAACATCCCTGAACAAAAACAAATATTAATTGCTTTAACCTATATTTATGGAATAGGGCGGCCTTTGAGTAAAAAAATTCTTCAGATGGTTCAAGTAAATCCTAATAAACGAACTTCGGAATTAACAGAAGAAGAACTTAACAGAATTCAAAAAATTATAACTGATAATTATAAAGTTGAAGGAGACCTTCGGCGGATGGTAATAGGAGATATAAAACGGCTTAAGATAATTGGTTGTTGGCGAGGAATTCGTCACCAAAAAGGATTGCCAGTAAGAGGTCAGACAACCAGAAAAAATTCCCGCACAATTAGAGGAAATATAAGAAAAACAATGACTTCTGGCCGAAGACCAGCCTCCCAACCAACCTAAAAATAAACTATAAACTATTTAATTATTTATGGGTAAAAAACGCATTGTTGCTAAAACAGAAGAAGAGTTAATTAAGGAAAAAGAAAAAGTTGAGCAGGCCGTAAAAAAAGAAATAAAAAAAGAGGTTTCTTTTCGATTGGAAAAGGGAAAAATTTTTATTAGTTCAACTTATAATAATACCTTAATATCTTTAACTGATGAAAAAGGAAATGTTTTAACTCAAAGGTCCAGCGGTTCAATTGGCTTTCGCGGGACTAAAAAAGGAACGGCTTATGCAGCATCGCAGGTTGCTAATGCCATCGGTTTTATTTGTAAAAAACTAAAAATAAAAGAATTCGAAGTATATATTAAAGGAATTGGAGCTGGTCGAGAATCGGCATTGCGAACTTTGGCTAATCAGGGATTAGATATTGTTTTAATCAAAGATACAACCCCTATTCCTCATAATGGTTGTCGACCCCCAAAAGTAAGGAGAGTATAAGTTTATGAAAAAAAATAAGTGTAAAATTTGTCGTCGTCTTGGCCAAAAATTATTTTTAAAAGGAGAAAAATGTTTTTCTCCTAAATGTGCAATGATTAAACGTGCTTATCCCCCTGGTTTAGGGAGAAAAAAAAGAAGAAGAAGAAGGGAAGTTTCTGAATATGGTAAGGGATTAATAGAAAAGCAAAAATTAAAAAGTTGGTATAATCTTTCTGAAACTCAATTTAAAAATTATATTAAAAAAATTTTAACTAAAAAGCCCTTCCCATTTTCAGCGGGGCAAAAGGTCGAAGATGTCGAAGAAGCGCTAATTAAAAAAATAGAAAAACGGCTGGATAATGTGATATTTAGATTAGGTTTTACCAACTCTCGGTTTCAAGCTCGGCAGCTTGTTTCCCATTGTTATTTTAAAGTTAATGGCAAACCCGTTAATATTCCTTCATTTCAAGTAAAAAAAGGAGATATAATTACTTTAAAAGAATCAAAAAGACAAAAAACTTTTTTTAAGAATCTTTTAACTTATCAAAAAAAGTCGGAAATTCCTTCTTGGCTTCAACTTTCTGAAAACAAAACAGAAGGAAAAGTAGTTGGAGAGCCCTCTTATAAAGAGAGCGGAGCTCCAGCTGAAATTTTAACCATTTTTGAGTTTTACTCAAAATAAGAACCTTATTCGTTCAAAATAATATGATTCCCTTACCATCACTACCTAAAATAATTAAAGAAGAAAAAAACAAAGCAATCATTGAGATTGAAGGATTATACCCTGGCTATGGAGCAACTATGGGAAATAGTTTGCGTCGGGTTTTACTTTCGTCTTTGGAAGGAGCAGCTATCACCCAGGTAAAAATTAAAGGTGTTAGTCATGAATTTTCTACTATTAGTGGGGTTTTAGAAGATGTGATTATGATTATTTTAAATCTAAAAAAATTAAGATTTAAAATGTTTAGTGAAGAATCCCAGCATGCGAGTTTAAAAATAAAGGGCCAGAAAGAGGTAAAAGGTAAAGATTTTAAATTATCCCCTCAGATTGAAATTGTAAACTCCTCAGCCCATATTGCCACTTTAACTGCTAAATCTGCTGAAATAGATATGGAGGTTCAAATAGAAAGGGGAGTAGGATATCAAACAGTTGAAGAGAGAGAGATAAAAAAATGGGATGTTGGAGTTTTGCCAATAGATGCTATTTTTACTCCAATAAAAAAAGTAACCTTCCGGGTAGAAAATATGCGAGTAGGTAAAAGAACGGACTTTGATAGATTACTTCTTGATATTGAAACAGATGGGACTATTTCACCAGCTATTGCTTTTTCTAAGGCCTCGAAAATTGTTTTAGACCATTTCAATTTATTTTCTCAATTTGAAAAAGAAATTGAAAAACCAAAAGAGAAAGTAGAAAAAGTGAAAGTGGTACGTAAAACGAAGTTTATAGCGAAGCGAAGCGGAGCGTTCAAAAAGAAAGCAAAAAGAAAAAAGAAAGCAAAGAAAGCAAAGAAATAAAAATATGCGAAAAAGAAAAAAAGGAAGAAAATTATCAAGAAAAAGTGGTCCAAGAAAGGCGCTAAAAATTTCTTTGGCTTCCAACTTTTTTTTACACGAGAAAATTAAAACAACTGAAGCCAGAGCTAAAGAAATTCGTCCTTTAGTAGAGAAATTCATAACTATGGCAAAAAAAGGAGATATAGCCACAATCCGTCATTTAAGAAGATTTTTCTTCCCTAAGCTCGTTAAGAAATTAGTTGCCGAAATTGCGCCTCGATATAAAGAAAGAGCAGGTGGCTACACCCGAATTCTTAAATTAGGGTTAAGAAGTTTAGATGGAGCAAAAATGGCAATTATTGAATTAATATGAAAAGAGAAACTCGTACAATTGACGCCACAGGAAAACCTCTAGGAAGATTAGCATGTGAAATCACAATTTTATTGAGAGGAAAACAGAGGTCAAATTTCGTGCCCCATCTTGACGGAGGTGATTTTGTAGTTGTTAAAAATGTGGATAAGATTAAATTAACCGGGAAAAAAATGGAACAAAAAGTTTATTATAAATATAGTGGTTATCCCGGTGGATTAAAAAAGAAGTCACTCGCTGAATTGTTTAGAATTAAACCCGGACTTGTTTTAAAAAAAGCAGTTTTCGGCATGTTGCCGAAAAATAAGTTAAGAGTAAAAATGATTAAATGCTTACAATATGCCAAGAATTAAAAAAACTGAAAAGGAAATGAAATATTTTGAAGCAGTAGGTCGAAGAAAAACAGCTATTGCTCGAGCTCGAATTTTTCTTCAAGGAGAAAAGGAAATTAAAGTAAACAACAAATCCTATAAAATTTATTTTCCTACTATCGAACTTCAGAAAATTATTGAATCGCCTTTTAATAAATTAAATTGTCAAGATAAATTCGGAGTAAATTTATTAGTAAAAAAAGGAGGTATCCATGCTCAGGCCGAAGCAGCTCGTTTAGCAATTGCTAAAGCATTGTGTTTATTGGACCCTAATTTTAAAAAACTATTAAGAAACGAAGGTTATTTAACCAGAGATTCTCGAATGCGAGAAAGGAAAAAATTTGGTTTAAAAAGAGCCCGGCGAGCCCCCCAGTGGTCAAAGCGGTAAAATGTTAAAGGAACTTATTGATCAATTTTATTTGAATAGAAAGAAAGACAAAGGACAAGAGCATTTTTATATTAGTGAAGCAGGGAAGTGTCCCCGCCAGATTTTTTTTAAATTTAAAAATGCGCCCAGAAAAGAGATGGAGGCGAATATTTTAAGGTTATTTGACCATGGCGATCATATGCACCAGCTTATTATGAAACCTCTTTTAAGTACAAGGGAGGTGCGAGTGGTAACTGCTGAGGTAGATATTCCTCCTCAAGAGCTGGTGAGAGGAAGAGCGGATGCGGTCATTAGCGATGGTAAAGAACTCTATGTTTTAGACATTAAAAGCATGAATAGTATGGTTTTTAAAAATTTAACAGAACCCAAAGAAGAAAATATTAATCAAATTCAGCTCTATTTACATTATTTTAAAATACCAAAAGGGATAATTCTTTATGTTGATAAAGATAAATTGGATTTGAAAGAATTTGCGGTTAATTACAATAAAACTTTGGTTGAAAAAATTTTAAAAGATTTAACTTGTCTTAAAAAACAAATTGATTCCAATACTATTCCTTCGAGAATTCCGGATTATCCAGATAATTGGCAATGCCGATATTGCCAATTTAAAGAAATTTGCGGGATGGCTGATGAGAAAGATTTAGGTTGGGAAGATTTTAAAAAGAAAATTGAAAAATTAGGGAATTAATTTTTCGGAAGCAAAAAGAATATTTTCGCTGAAAATATATAATTTTTTCTCGGTTTTCGAAAAGAACATCTGTGGCTCTTGAAAATTAGCAACAGTGAAGATATTGATAATATCACGAGGGTCAATTTCACTTATTTTTATTTCATTTTCAATATTGAATATTAAATAATTAGGGGATAACCAAAGACAGTCTCCGATTTTTTTTGAAAAGCGAGTTAAAAATATTTTTTTATACTCTTTTTTTTCTTCATTTAATTCAAATTTTGGGTTCCAATCCAAAATCCAAATTTCAAATTCAGTCCAAAAAGCTAATTTTTCTGAATCAAGAGAAAATTTTACCCCTTTAATATTTTCAGAAATTTTTTCAAATTTTTTCTCTGTCGAAAAATAATAAATATAAGAACCGCTCCTCGCTTCGCTCGTCGGAACCTTGTTTTCTCGCTCCGCTTGAAAATCAGAGTTTTCCCAAAGGATAATTTTAGAATTAGAAGAAACTATTTTATACTTTTTTTCTTTATTTACTTCAAAAGGTATCTGATTTAAGACCTCTTTTATTTTCCCATTTAAATCGCTTAAAAAAAGAAAACCAGATTTAGAAAGCCAAATTAAATTATCTTTTGAAACGGTAAAAGATATTGCTTCATTTAAAATTGGTTCCGATTCTTTAAATAAAACACCATTTTCTAAATGGAAAAGTTCAGCTTTATTTATCTCCTCCTTTAGGATATTTTTTAAATAATCTTTTAAATTTTCCTCTTTTAGGTTTTCAATTAAAATTTCAAATTGAGGAGAATTTTTTATTAAGAGAAGACCTTTCACCTCAGTTACTTTTTTTTCTTTTATTTCTAAATTTTTTAGCCAGGTAAAATAATCATTTTTCTTAATTTCAATTTTATATTTTTTTGGCAAGAGATTTCTGATTAAAATTGAATTAGAAAGAAATGTTATTTTTTTTATTAATTTGTTATTTAAATAAATTTCAGCCGGCGGGTTATCAACCTGAATATAAAGACCGCCGGTTTGAACAAATTTTTTCTTTTCAAAATCAAATTTATAGCCCTGAGAATAGGAAATAATCAAAAAAGCAGTTAAACAAAAAAGAATTAGAGCAGAAATTAAGAAAATTAACCTTCCCTTTATTTTCATTTTTCTTTACCGGAGCACATAATCTCTGTTATGTGCTCGGTTTTATTGTAAAATAAAATAATATTAAGCACAAGAACTTGCCCTGTTTCCAACCACTTGCCAAACTTCTTGGGGGGGTATTATAGAATTGATTATTAATTTATTGATTTATTAC
>PEWP01000057.1 GCA_002779425.1 bacterium (Candidatus Gribaldobacteria) CG07_land_8_20_14_0_80_33_18
AAAATACAAAGTTTTAATTGGTGAGAGAACAGCCGAAAGAGTTAAAATTAGCATTGGTGAAGCTATTACTACTTCTAAAGAGAAAAAAGAAGCTGCCATTCGGGGAAGAAATTTAATTACTGGTTTACCTGAGGAAATTATTGTTAGTTGTGATGATATAAAGATGGCAATGGAAAAATCAGTTAGTCAAATAATTGAAGCAGTAAAAACAACAATTGAAGAGACACCACCTGAAATTTTAGCTGATATAATGCAAGATGGAATTTATCTTTCCGGCGGAGGCGCTTTACTTTCGGGATTAGATGTTTTAATAAGCAAAGAAACTAAGATGCCGGTAAAAATTATTGAAGACCCGCTTACTGCTGTCGTGAGAGGAGGAGGAATTGCCTTAGAACATATTGATACTTTCAAACAAATTCTCAGTCAGACTGAATATCAGGAACCACCGCAATAAATAAACCAAAAACCAAAAACCAAAAAACTATGGTTTCAAAAAAAGAAGTTTGTCATATCGCTAAATTAGCTCGAATTGGGTTAAAGGATACGGAAATTGAAAAAATGCAAAAAGAACTTTCTTTAATTTTAGATTATTTTAAAAATCTAGCTGAAGTTGATATTTCAAAAGTTAAATTAATTTCGGATTCGATTTTTAATGTAACAAGAGAAGATAAAATAAAAACTGAGGAAAATATTTTTAAACTTATTGAAACAGCTCCTCAAAAAGAAAAAGGATACATAAAAGTAAAATCAGTATTTTAATGGAATTAGAAGAATTAACAATTAAACGGGCTCACCAAGGTTTGATAAAAAAGGAATTTTCTGTTTTAGAACTTGCTCAATCATGCTTAAAAAAAATTAATATTTTTGATAAGAAAATTTCTGCTTTTTTAACTGTTTTCGAAGATTCAGTAATCACTCAGGCAAAAGAGATAGATAAAAAAATTTCTCAGGGTGAAGAAATTTCAATTTTAGCCGGTATCCCAGTCGCAATTAAAGATAATATTTTAATAAAAGATACAAAATGTACTGCTGGTTCCAAGATTCTTGAAAATTATATTTCTTCTTATGATGCTACTTGTATTTCTAAACTACGGAAATTAGGAGTAGTATTTTTAGGAAAGACAAATTTAGATGAGTTTGCAATGGGTTCTTCTACGGAAAACTCTGCCTTTAAGAAAACACGCAACCCATTGGATTTAACTCGCGTTCCCGGGGGTTCTTCCGGTGGTTCGGCAGCAGCTGTTGCTGCTAACGAGTGTATTTTTTCTTTAGGTTCCGATACGGGTGGTTCTATCCGTCAACCGGCAGCTTTCTGTGGGGTAGTCGGATTAAAACCAACTTATGGAGCCGTTTCCCGTTACGGGTTAATTGCTTTTGCTTCTTCTCTTGATCAAATTGGTCCCCTAACTAAAACAGTGGAGGATTGTCAGATTGTTTTTGAGGCAATAAAAGGCAGGGATGAGATGGATAGCACTTCGATAAGCGCAAAGTGCAAAGTGCAAAACGCAAAGCGACAACCCAAAATTCAAAATTTTAAAATTGGGGTGCCAAAAGAATATTTTATTAAAGGAATGGAACCGGAGGTAGAAAAATTAGTTAAAAAAGCAATAAAGAAATATGAAGAGATGGGAGCTAAAATTTTAGAGATTAGTCTGCCTCACACTAAATATGCTTTAGCTTGTTATTACATTATTTCAACTTCCGAAGCCAGCGCCAATTTAGCTCGTTATGATGGTATTAAATATGGTAAGTCGGATTTTTTAGAAAAAACTCAATTTGAAAATTTGCTTGATTTTTATCTAAAGGCAAAAGAACAAGGTTTTGGCGATGAAGTGAAAAGAAGAATAATGTTAGGAACTTATGCTTTATCAACTGGTTATTATGAGGCCTATTATTTACAGGCCCAAAAAGTGAGAAATTTGATTAGAACCGATTTTGAAAAAGCATTTGAAAAAGTAGATTTTATTTTTACCCCTGTCTCACCGTCAACTGCTTTTAAAATAGGGGAGAAAATAAAAGACCCCTTAGCTATGTATCTTTCCGATATATTTACTATTTCAATAAATTTAGCTGGTTTACCCGCTTTATCAATGCCTTGCGGAGAAGTTCAAGGTTTACCTGTAGGCCTTCAAATAATTGGAAAAAAATTTAGCGAAAATGAAATTTTTGAAGTAGCAAAAAGATGTCTTCCCTGATAAATTTTTTAAAAGAATTTTATAATTTGATTGCTTCCCCTCAATTTCAAGAGAAGCTTTTACCAATAAAAATAGTTTTTGGTATTTTTTTAGCTATTTTTATCTCAATAATTGTTTTCATTCTTTTAAAAAGCGATTTTTTAGTCCAAATGTGGGGAAGTTGGGCTCTCCTTGCTAAAAACATTTTTGTCCCTAAAAATGAGTTAGAAAAGAAAAATTTTAAAAAATGGCAAAAAATTAAAAAGAGATTAGAAAAGAATATGGAAGCAGAATATAAATTAGCAGCAATTGAGGCCTATGAAATGTTGGATAAGAATTTTAAAAAAATGGGGTATCAGGGTGAAAGTTTAGAAGAAAGAGTTAGAAAGTTTACTCCAGAAGAAGTATCTAATTTAGAGGAAGTTTTAAAATCTATTCAAATTTGTGCTGATATCATTCATGATCCCGATTACAAATTAAGTAAAGAAAAAGCCCAAGAAATTATCGCTAACTTCGAAAAAGTCCTAATTGATTTAGAGGTTTTTTGACCCCCACCACTTTATACGGATTTCTAATTCAATTTATAAAGTCCGTATTTAAAGTAACTTCGTAAAATTCGTTTTGGAAGTGCGCATAAAGTGGTGGGGTTGTTTTTTTAAAGAGTTTAGAGTACAATATTTTTCAGCGGGGTGGAGAAGTAGTATCTTGCGAGGCCCATAACCTCGAGACGCTGGTGCAATTCCAGCCCCCGCAACCATTTGCTCGGCTGCGTAGCTCAGGGGTAGAGCAAACGTTTCATAAGCGTTAGGTCAGAGGTTCAAATCCTCTCGCAGCCAATATTGCAGCTGTAGCTTAGCTGGTTTAAAGCGTCGCCCTGTCACGGCGAAGATCACGGGTTCAAATCCCGTCAGCTGCGCAAATAATTAACGTTTGTTTTTTAAAAAATCAATAAAAAAGGAGGAAAGATGAAAAAGTATTTGATTGAAACATATTGGACAGGACCAGAAAAATATTTTGAACAGCAGAAAAAAACAAAAGAAACAAATGAAATGAATAATCGGCCATTACCCATGGTGGTTCCAAATTCTAAAAAAATTGAAGATTGGGGAAGAGCTTTAACAGAAGTTAAAAGATTGAAGGAAAAAGGTGAGCATGGTTTTCTTTGTTTGATTCTGGAACAATTTTAGAATTTTTTAAAAAAGCCCGCTAAATTTAGTAATTTTTAGCGGGCTTTTTGTTTGCTTTTCAACCAAAATTAGGTTAAAATAAGATATAAAGTAGAGCTTGATTTTTATTATTATGGATTTAAAAAACATAAAGATAGAAACCCAAAAGGAAATAAAAAACGCCAAGAATATTAAGGCCTTAGATGAAATTTTTCGAAAATATTTGGGTAAAAAAGGAGAAATTACCCAGATTTTTGATTCTTTAAAAAAACTTTCTGAGGAGAAAAAAAGAAAAATAGGCAGACAGGCAAATCTGCTTAAAAACGAGTTTAAAGAAGAAATAAAGAAAAAGTTAGAAAAAATAAAAAAAGAAGAGCGGGAATTAAAACTTAAAAAAGAAAAAATTGATATAAGTCGGCCGGGAAAAAAGATAGAAAGCGGTCATTTACATCCTTTAACTTTAATCCAAAGAGAGATTGAAGAAATTTTTAATTCAATGGGATTCGAAATTGCCGAGGGTCCAGAAATTGAATCGGAGTGGTATAATTTCGATGGTTTAAATTTTCCTCCTGACCATCCTGCTCGGGAAATGCAGGATACTTTCTTTTTAAAACAAAAAAATAGAGAAAAACTGCCTCCGAGTAAAAAATTTGTTTTAAGAACTCATACTTCACCAGCTCAGATTCGTTATATGGAAAAACATCAACCGCCGCTTAGAATAATCGTTCCAGGCAGAGTTTTTCGGCATGAAGCAACCGATGCCGGCCATGAAAGTAATTTTTACCACTTAGAGGGACTGATGGTGGGGAAAGATATTTCCGTAGCTAATTTTAAAGCAATAATTGAAGAGTTTTTAAGAAGATTATTCAAAACTGACTTAGAAATTCGATTGCGGCCAAGTTATTTTCCTTTTGTTGAACCAGGTTTTGAAATAGATATGACTTGTTTGATTTGTAAAGGTAAAGGGTGTTTTCTTTGTTCTAAAACTGGCTGGTTAGAATTAATGGGTGCCGGAATGGTTCATCCTAATGTTTTTAAAAATTCCGGTCTCATTCCTCATCAGCTGAATAATGAGGGGTGGCAAGGCTTTGCCTTTGGTATTGGTTTAGACAGGTTGTCAATGATGAAATATAAAATAAATGATATCCGGTTATTTTACAGCGGTAATTTAAGATTTTTAAAACAAATTTAATATGTTATTTTCTTATAATTGGTTACAATCTTTTTTTAAGGGCAAATTACCCAAGCCAGAGAAATTAGCCGAGTTTTTAACAATGCATAGTTTTGAAGTTGAAAATCTAAAAAAAGTTAAAGGTGATTGGATTTTTGATATCGCTGTTTTGCCCAATCGGGCACCGGACTGTTTTTCCCATCTGGGTATTGCCCGGGAAATCTCAGTCCTCACCGGTTTAACTCTGAGCAGCTTACTTTCGGAAATTAAAGAAGATAAAGATATAAAAGCAAAAGATTTTGTTTTGGTGGAAGTAAAAGATAAAATAGCGTGTCCGCGATATACAGCAAGAGTAATCACTGATATTAAAGTTGCTCCTTCGCCAAAATGGCTCAAAGATAGATTAAAATCCTGCGGCTTGAGGCCGATTAACAACATTGTTGATATTGTCAATTATGTAATGCTGGAGACCGGTCAGCCCCTTCACGCCTTCGATTTTGAGAAAATCTCAGGCGTTCAAAATCAAAAATCAAAACTAAAAACTAAAAATATAGTTATTCGAAAAACAAAAAAAGGAGAAGAGATTGTTACTTTAGATGAGGAGAAATATGATTTAGATGAGAATATCCTAATTATTGCTGATATCGAACAACCTTTGGCTATTGCTGGGATAAAAGGTGGTAAAAAAGCAGAAATTGATGAAAAAACCAAAATTGTTGTTTTAGAGTCAGCCAATTTTTATCCGCAGGTTATTCGTAAAGGTTCCAGAATTATTAATTTAAGAACCGACGCCTCTTTGAGATTTGAGCACGGTATTGACCCAAATTTGACTGAAATAGCGATTAATCGAGCAGCTTCTTTAATTCAAGAAATTACTGGTGGAAAAGTAACTAAAGGTTTAATTGATTTTTATTCCAAAAAAGTTTTGCCCAAAAAAATTAAGTTGGATTTGGATTATGTTGAGGGATTATTAGGAGTAAAAATCCCTAAAAAAGAAATAAAGAACATTCTAAAGAGATTAGGTTTTAAGATTGAAGAGGTTAGTTCTCAACAGTTGTTGGTTGAAATACCCACTTTTAGATTAGATATTTCAATTCCCGAAGATTTAATTGAGGAAGTGGGAAGAATTTATGGTTATGAGAAAATTCCGAAAGTTTTCCCTCGAGCTGCTTTAGTTCCTTCCGCCAAGAATTCTGAGCTTTTTTGGGAAAGAAAGATTAAAAATATTTTAAAAGAAACCGGCTTTTCTGAGGTTTATAATTATTCTTTTATAGGCCAAAAAGATATTAGTTTATATCAATTTGCTCGTTCTAAAGAAGTTATAGAAATAGAAAATCCCATTAGTTCATTTAACAGGTATTTAAGACCCAGCTTGATTCCGAATTTATTAAAAAACACTAAAGAAAATTTAAAATGGTTTGATGAAATTAAAATTTTTGAATTGGGAAAGATTTTTTACAAAAAAGAGAAAAAGATGTTAAGCGGGGTTTTGGCAAAGAAAGAATCAAAGGATGAAGAATTTTTTGAACTTAAGGGAATTATAGATTTCTTGCTTAATAAATTAGGAATTAGCAATGTTTACTATGACCAATATAAACAAACGCCAGAAGCGTCTTCTATAAAAATTTGGCATTCCGCTAAATGCGCTGAAATTAAAATTGATGGCGAAGAGATTGGTTTTTTAGGAGAAATTCATCCAACAATTTTAGAAAAAACAGGGATTAAAGAAAAAGTCTTTGTTTTTGATATTGATTTTGAGAAATTAGCAAAGCTAAGCAGTGAAGAACAGGAATATCAACCAGTATCTATTCATCCCTCAGCAATAAGAGATTTAGCGGTTTTGGTTCCGGGTGGAACAAAAGTTGAGGAAGTTTTAAATAAAATAGAAGTTACTGGCGGAGAACTTGTCCGAGATGTTGATTTATTTGATATTTATAGCGGGGAAGAGATTCCCGAAGGAAAAGAAAATTTTGCTTTTCATATAATTTATCAAGCTGAAGACCGAACTTTGTCTTCAAAGGAAATTGATAAAATTTATCAGAAAATAATAAAGGTCTTAGAAGAGAATCCGGAATGGGAAGTAAGAAAATAAGAACATTGTCTTTATATGCCAATTAAACCTAAAAAAGAGAAAGAAGAATCCTATACAGCCAAAGACATCTATGTTCTAAAGGGTTTAGAACCGGTTCGCAAAAGACCAGGAATGTATATTGGCGGTACTGGTTTTGAAGGATTACACCATCTAATTTGGGAGTGTGCAGACAATAGTTTAGATGAGGCGATGGGTGGTTATTGTAAAAATATTGAGGTAGAGCTTTTAGAGAAAAATCGGGTTAGGGTTACAGATGATGGACGGGGAATTCCTGTTGATATTCATCCTGATACGAAAAAATCAGCTTTGGAAACAGTGATGACAACTCTTCATGCCGGAGCGAAATTTGGCGGTAAGGCGTACCAGGTTGCCGGCGGACTTCATGGAGTAGGGGTTTCAGTTGTTTGCGCTTTATCTAAATTTATGAGAGCTGAGGTTTGTCGCGAAGGGAAAAAATATTTTCAGGAATATTCTGAAGGTAAGCCAATATCCAAAGTTAAAGAAGCAGGGAAATGCCAAAAAACAGGCACAACAGTAATTTTTGAACCTGACCCCAAAATTTTCAAAGAAATTAATTTCGACTCTAAAAAAATTCTAAATCACTTGCGTCAACAGGCCTATTTAACCAAAGCAGTTAAAATAACTGTTTTTGATGAAAGAGGAGTTTTTCCTTACCCCTTTTCTTACACATTTTATTTTGAAGGCGGTCTTCTTTCTTATGTTAATTATTTAGTTAATGACGCAGTTTGTCGCCATAAGAATATTTTTTATACCCAAGGCGAAAAAGAAGGAATTCTTGTTGAAATAGCTTTTCAATATGCTCAAGAAATTGAAGCAATAGAACAGGCCTTTGCTAATAATATTTATACTAAAGAGGGAGGGACTCATCTTACTGGTTTTAGAACTGCCCTGACCCGTGTTTTAAATGATTACGCCAGAAAAAATGGTTATCTTAAAGAAAAAGAGGAAAACTTAATTGGCAATGATGTGAGAGAAGGTTTAATAGCTGTTGTTTCAGTAAAAATAAAAGAGCCCCAATTCGAAGGTCAGACCAAAGCGAGATTAGGAAATCCAGAAGCAAAATCAGCAGTAGAACAAGTTTTAACCGAGGGTTTAAATGACTTTTTGGAAAGAAATCCCAATGATGCCAAAGCAATAATTGAAAATTGCCTTTTATCTGCCAAAGCTCGAGTCGCAGCAAAAGTAGCGAGAACAACTGTTTTAAGAAAAGGGATTTTAGAGGGTTTAACTTTACCTGGGAAATTAGCTGATTGTTCTTCTAATCTGCCAGCTGAATCAGAACTTTATATTGTGGAAGGCGACAGTGCCGGCGGTAGCGCAAAGATGGCGCGAGATAGAAAATTTCAGGCAATATTGCCTTTAAAAGGAAAAATTTTAAATATAGAAAGAGCAAGATTAGATAAAATTTTATCTTCCCAAGAAATTAAATCATTAATTATTGCTTTAGGCACGGCTATTTCCCAAGATTTTGACATAAATAAACTGAGATACCATCGGGTAATTATAATGACGGACGCAGATTCCGATGGCGCCCATATCAGAACTTTGCTTTTGACTTTATTTTTCCGTTATCTTAGAGAAATTATTGAAAGAGGCAATCTTTACATTGCTCAACCGCCGCTTTATAAAATCCAATCTGGCAAAAAAACAGAATATGCTTATACTGAATCAGACAATGAAGAAATTTTATCTTCATTTAAAAAAGAGAAAACTGCTAATATTAATATTCAACGCTATAAAGGTTTAGGAGAGATGAATCCCAATGAATTATGGGAAACAACAATGAATCCAACAAACAGAGTTTTATTAAAAGTAACAATTGAAGATGCTAAAGAAGCTGACCACATTTTTGACGTTTTAATGGGTAAAGAAGTTTTGCCAAGGAAAAAATTTATCCAGGTTCATGCCAAAAGAGTGAGAAATTTAGACATATAATTGACAAAATTAAAAAGATGCTCTAATATCAAATTAGAGCCCTCAAAGGGCTTTTTTAAAAAGTTTAAAAAAAGATGATGAATTTTTTTAATAAAATTAAGAATTTCTTTAAAGGAGTTTTAACGGAGGCAAAAAAAATTAATTGGCCAAATCGTTCTAAAATTTTACGCTACTCTTTAATTGTTATTGGTCTGGCAGTTTTTGTTGCTGTTTTTCTTGGTTTTTTCGACTTTATTTTTATGAAATTTTTAAATAAAATTATTTTTTAATATAGCGTAAATAGCGTAATTTTTTAAGATGCCAAAACAAGAAATATTACAAGTTAAAAATTGGTATGCCATTCATACTTATTCCGGTTATGAAGATGCTGTAGCGAGAAATTTAAAGCAACGTATTGAAAGTTTAGATATGGGAGATAAGATTTTTGATGTCTTGGTGCCTAAAGAGAAAAAAATTAAAATTAAAAATGGTAAAAGAAAAATTGTGGAAGAAAAAATTTATCCCGGTTATGTTTTGGTTGAAATGATAGTAACCGATGACTCTTGGTATGTAGTGAGAAATACCCCGCGGGTAACCGGTTTTATTGGTTCGGGTACTACTCCTGTTCCTGTATCTCTTCAAGAAATTGAAATTTTAAAGAAGCGAACGGGTTTAGAGACGCCAGAGTATAAAATTGAATTTAGTGTTGGTGGTTTAGTTAAAGTTACTGATGGCCCGTTTAAGGGTTTTGAAGGCAAAATTTCTGAAATAGACAAAGAACGAGGAAAGTTAAAAGTTTTAGTGAATATTTTTGGTCGTGATACACCAGTGGAAATAGATTCATTACAAGTCAAGAAAATTTAAAATTATATGGCTAAAAAAATAAAAGCTTTTGTTAAACTTCATATTCCAGCTACCAAAGCAACGCCCGCTCCTCCCATTGGGCCGGCCTTAGCTCAACACGGAGTGAATATTTCAGAGTTTTGTAAAAAATTTAATGAAGTTAGTAAAAATGACATCGGTTTTACTCTACCGGTAGAAATCACAATTTATGAGGATAGAAGTTATGATTTCAGATTAAAACGTCCTTTAGTTTCTGAATTCATAAAAAAAGCAGCTGGGATTGAGAAGGGTTCGGGGGAACCAAATAAAACAAAAGTTGGTAAAATTACAAAATCCCAAGTTAAAGAAATTGCTATTAAAAAATTACCAGATTTAAATACCAAAGATATTGAAAAAGCAATGAAAATTATAGAAGGTACGGCAAAAAATATGGGAATAACTGTTGACTAAATCTCAATTTTATTTTAAAATAATAATAAAATTTGTACTTTTAAAATTTATTAAAAGAGGAGGTGATAACAATGAAAGGTGATCAACCAGTTATTTTCGTTCAAGCCAAAACATTACCTGAAGCTTTCCAAAAAACTTTAGGAAAAGTATGGCAAGAAGGGTGTGAAATTTCTACTTCTTTTGATAATCCGAATGATCCGCCTAGTAAAGATGCAACTGTTTTGGTAGAAATTCAAAATCCTTTTGCTGAGCCTCGTTTTCATAAACTTGCTTGGCCAGGAGGACCAAGCGATCTTGAAATTTATCGATTAGAAGTTCTTTTTGGGGTTCATAACCATTGGATTGAACGAGGGGGAAAGGGATGGAATTATACTTATCATGAGCGTTTAAGAGCTTATGATACAGGAGATGGCAAAAAAAGTGATCAAATTAAAGAAATGGTTAAGCAAATGATTGAAGTCCCGGATTTTTATCGCCGGCGATTTCAAGTGACCACTTGGATTCCATCAATTGATCCTTTTCTAAATGATCCTCCTTGTTTACAAAGATTACATTTTCGATGGTTACCTGGGGATAATGATGAATGGGTTTTAAATCTTAATTCAGATTGGCGTTCCCGAGATTTGCTTAAAGCTTGGTTTATGAATGTAATAGCTATTACTGACTTTCAACGTTTGGTGGCTATAGAAGTCGGACAAAAGCGGGGAATAAAGACAAGAATAGGAAGATACACCGATAAATCAGATACTCTTCATATTTATGGCAAAGATTTTTCTGGTTCCGGTGGAGTCAAAGAAATATTGGAAAGGATGGAAAAAACACCTTTAGAAGATTTATGTTGGAGCACAGAATTTCTTAAGCCAATGTTTGAAGAAGCTCGTCATATCTTATCAGCTCAATTGGAAAGCGAACGACAAGGAGCTGGGAAAGGAGTTATCTTACCCGATTTGGATGTTAAAAATTTTCCTTACCCAAAAGAATGGAATTGGTAAATTTTAAAAGGTCCTGCAATTATGCAATTAATTACAGGACCTTTTTTATCTTTCAAAAATACGCTAAAATAATGTTATTAAATAATTTATCTCTCTATGTCTCAAAGAAAAAATGGAGTTTTTATAGCTTTTGAAGGGTTGGATGGCTCGGGTCAGACAACCGAGGCAAAACTTTTAAGAGATTTTTTAACTAAATTAGGTTTTAGAGTAGTTTTAACCAAAGAGCCGACCTTAGATTCAGAAGCAGGGAAGAAAATTAGAAAGGTTTTGGATAAAAAAATTAAAATGAGGCGAAACCGAATTTATAGCGAAGTGAAACGGAGCGTTCAAATCAGACCAGAAGAACTGCAAAATTTATTTGCCAAAGATAGGAAAGAACATTTAAAAAAAACAATTATTCCTACTCTTAAACAAGGGAAAATTGTTATTTCCGACCGTTATCTTTTTTCCTCTCTGGCTTATGGCGCAGCGAGCGGGGTGAATTTAAATTGGTTAATTAAAATAAATAAAAATTTTTTATTACCTGATTTAACTTTTATTTTAAAAGTATCTCCTAAAATTTGTCTTAAAAGAATTAAAAAAAGAGGAAATTTTAGAACTCTTTTTGAGGAAGAAAAGAAACTTGCCAGAGTTTGGCAAGTTTATAAAACATTTCCAAAAAGGTTTAAAAATGTTAAATTGATTAATGGAGAGAAAACCATTAAGCAAGTTTTTTCTCAAATAAGAACCTGTTTATGGCAGAAATATTAAAAAATAAAGGAGCTAAAGCTCATCGAATTTTAGCGATTATGGTTGGTTTAGAAGGGGAAAATCCGCTTCAGTTAGTTGAGGTTGCTGGCAGAACTGCTTATCAAAGTCGGGATAGAATTACTGATGATTCAGCTGCCAAATTTGTGGAAATGATTAGGAAAAGAGGCCATGAAGCAGTTTTAGAACATTCAGCAATGACCGTAGAATTTAATAATGTCAGCCGCGGTTTTACCCATGAATTAGTTCGCCACCGCTTGGCCTCTTATACTCAGGAATCCACCCGTTATGTTGATGAAAGCAATTTAAAAGTAGTAATTCCTCCGGATAAAGAGCCGAATGAAAAATTAGTTGAATTACAATTGCCAAATGGGATAAAGTTAAAAGTTTCTTTTCAAGATTGGATTGATTTAAATGAACAAATGTATCGAGGTTTAAGAAAAGCTGGTTGGGTCCCTCAAGATGCTCGCCAGATTTTGCCTATTGGCATTAAATCTCAAATTGTAATGACAGCTAATTTTAGAGAATGGCGACATGTTTTTAAATTAAGAACAGCGCCTGATGCTCATTGGGAAATTCGTCAAGTAATGACTAATCTTCTAAAAGAAGTAAAGGAAAAAATACCAATAATTTTCAATGATATTTTATGAAAAACATCGCTAAAATTATTGACCATACTAATATAAGACATAACGCCTTTTTAAAAGATATTATTAAAACTTGTCGAGAGGCAAAGAAATATGGTTTTCGTGGTGTTTGCGTTAATCCTGAATGGATAAAAACAGTAAAAGAAGAACTGAGAGGCGCTGATATTAAAGTTGTTGTTCTTATTGATCCTCCAATGGGTTTGAGTTCTCATTTAAAAAGAGTGGAAATTGCTAAAAAAGCAAAAAAGGATGGTGCTGATAATTTGGATATAGTAATGAACATTATCGATATGAAATACGAAAGATATGATGAGATTTTAGAGGATTTAAAAGAAGTTTGCGATATTTTACCAACCAAAGTAATTATTGGTTCTGGATATTTAACTGATGAAGAAATCAAAAAAGCGTCAGAATTAGCAAAACAGTCCGGAGCTTTTTGTGTAAAAACGGCAACCGAAAGAGACCCCTTAGAACATATTGAACTGAAAGAGAAAGCCAAACATTTAAAAATTATGAAAAAATCAGCGCCCGGATTAAAAATTAAGGCCTCAGGAAATATTAAAACATTAAAAGACCTCAAAGTGATGGTGGAAGCCGGCGCAGATATCATTGGCACGAGTTCTGGAGTTGAAATAATGAAAGAATATAAAAGAAGAAAAAAATGAATTATCAGCCAACAATTGGTTTGGAACTTCATATTGAATTGAATACTAATTCTAAAATGTTTTGTTCTTGTAAAAATGATTCCAACGAGCTTCAACCGAATGTAAATATCTGTCCGATTTGTTTGGCTCACCCCGGGACCTTGCCAGTGATAAATAAAGAGGCAGTAAAGAAAGTAATTAAAACCGCCTTAGCTTTAAATTGTGAAATTCAAAAAGATTCTTATTTTGAAAGAAAAAATTATTTTTATCCCGATCTACCCAAAGGCTATCAAATATCTCAATATGCCGCCCCCCTTGCCAAAAATGGCTATTTAGAAATTAAGGACAGGAAAATAAAAATTAGAAGAATCCATTTAGAAGAAGATACCGGGAAATTAATTCATCCGGAAGCAACCGATTATTCTCTCATTGATTTCAATCGAGCCGGTATTCCTTTAATGGAATTAGTAACTGAGCCGGACATTAGTTCCGGAAACGAAGCTCAAGAATTTGCCGAAGAATTACAATTGATTTTAAAGTATTTAGGAGTTTCCGAGGCAAATATGGAAAAAGGGGAAATGAGGGTAGAAGTTAATATTTCTTTGTATTCTGATAAAAAGCTTGGGACAAAAGTTGAGATTAAGAATTTAAATTCTTTAAGAGCAGTGGAAAAAGCCATTGATTATGAAATTGAAAGGCAAAAAGAAATATTAGAAAAAGGAGAAAAAATAGTTCAGGAAACAAGAGGATGGGATGAAAAAAAAGGAATAACGTTAGTACAGCGAGAAAAAGAAGAGGCCTATGATTATCGGTATTTTCCAGAACCAGACCTTCCGCCTCTTCAAATCACTAAAGAGTTTTTAGAGGAGATAAGGTCAGAAATTCCCGAGTTACCAGGTCAACGGAGAGAAAGATTTAAAAAAGAATATGGCTTAAAAGATTCAGAAACAGAACTTTATGTTTCTCAAAAAGATTTAGGAGAATATTTTGAAAAAGTTATTTCTGAGTTACGGGAATGGATAAAAGCAAAAAGATTCAAGAGGGAAATTCCTCAAAGTGAATTTCAAAGATTAATTAAGTTAACTTCCAATTATATTTCAAGCGACCTCCTCGGACTTTTAAAAGAAACTTCTCAAATTATTAATAAATGTTTAATTACACCAGAGAATTTTGCAGAATTTATCAGTATGATTTACTTAAAAGAGGCCTCAAGTAAAATTGCCAAAATTCTCTTAAAAGAAATGTTTGAAACCGGCACTGACCCCTCGCAAATTATTGAAAGGAGAGGTTTAGAACAGATAACTGATGAAAAAAAACTCGAAGAAATTATCAAAACAGTTATCGCTAAAAATCCTCAGCCAGTAGCAGATTATAAAAAAGGGAAAGAGGGGGCGTTGCAGTTTTTGGTAGGCCAAATAATGGCTGAGACGAAAGGAAAAGCAAATCCCGAAATAGCGAAAAAAATATTAAAGAAGTTTTTATGATTCAAAAATTAGTTAAAGAAGCAGTTTTCGGCAGGGAGAAAGAAAAAGCGCAAGAAAAGATAAAGAAATTGGCTCAAGAGAGGGGAATAAAATTAACTTCTATCCAGAAATTATATGAAAGGGGTATTAACGGTTTTACTGTTCCTGCTTTTAATATTAGAACTTTAACTTTTGATATAGCTCGAGCGCTTTTCCGGGCAGCCCAAAAAGAGAGAGTGGGCGTTTTTATTATTGAATTAGCCCGTTCAGAAATAGAATATAGTAACCAAAGTCCAAATGAATACATTGCTTGTATTTTAGCCGGAGCAATTAAAGAGGGTTTTTCTGGACCTATTTTTTTTCAAGGCGATCATTTTAAAATTGATAAAAAGAAATATTATTCTTCAAAAAGAGAAAAAGAAAATAAAGAGCTTAAAAATCTAATTGAAAGAGCAATTAGAGCCGGTTTTTACAATATTGATTTGGATTGTTCGAGTTTAATTTTAGAAGAAAATTTTAAAAACACGGCGAAACTCACTGCTTTTATCCGAAAATTAGAACCAAAAAATTTAACAATCGCAATTGGCGGAGAAGTAGGGGAGATAGGCGGAAAAAATACAACAATTGAAGAACTAAAAGAATTTATCAAAGGATATAATGAGGAATTGAAGAAATTAGGAAATTATGAGGGAATAATCAAAATTGCTGTCCAAACAGGAACTTCTCATGGAGGTGTTATACTTCCAACTGGGAAATTAAAACAAGTCGCAGTTGACCTTAAAACCTTGAAAGAATTAACAATTGAAGCGAAAAAACATCATTTAGCTGGGGTGGTTCAGCATGGAGCTTCTACCTTGGATGAAAACTTTTTCAGGAAATTTCCAAAAACTGGCGTTTGCGAAATTCATTTAGCAACTGTTTTCCAAAATTTAATCTATGATAATCCTCTTTTTCCTAAAAAATTAAAAGAAAAAATATATTCGTGGTTAAAAAAGAAATTTTTTAAAGAAAGACAACTTTATAAAACCGAAGCTCAATTTTTATATAAACTCCGAAAAAAAGCATTAGGTCCATTTAAAGAAGAAATCTGGAATATCCCGGAGGAAAATAAAAATAAAGTTTGTCAGCAATTAGAAAAAAAATTTACTTTCTTTTTTAAAAGCTTAAAAGTTTCAAATACTAAGGAGCGAGGCAGGAGATGAGCGAGGTAGGGCTGATGAGAAGTGCATTACGGAGCCAAGCTCGAGATAGAGTTTGCGCTTTTAAATAAACTGTTTTTAAGGCTTGGCGAGTAATAGCCGCGGCTGGAAATAAACTTCCTCTTACTGATGAGCCGACGGCGTGCACTCCGAAGCAGACCTGCCGAAGCGAAGTTATTTGACTTTTTAAAATAATGTGTTAAACTAAATTAGCAAATTAAAAATCTAAATAGTAGAAAAATAAGGATAAGGAGGTGGGCTATGTTTGAGAAACTTATTGTTGGAAAACAATATTTTGATAAAGTTTTTCAGGAGACGGAGACGAATAACTATATCTTCGGTAAAAAAAGAATCATCGAAGGAGAGTGTGGTGTTGGTTTTAACTTGTGGAAACCAATCGCAGCGGATTGCTACATAGGCGAATTATCAAAGGCCGCTACTTGGTTGGCCGCAAATTATGCGCCTGAGTTGACCGGAGAGCGAATATTTTTGACAAATTTTGATCTACCTGAGCCTAAAAATGTTCTTTTTTTTGATAAAAATTTAGAATTGTATTTCAAGGTCTGGCTGCTTGGTTGGTGGAAACAAAGTCGCGTATTAGATTTCAAGGGTGAAGTTTTAACAAGCGGCACTCACACCTTGGAACCAATTTTAACAGCCAGTTTTGACTTAGAATATTAAACAAAAGGGAGAAAAACCCAACAAGATGTTTTTCTCCCTTTTTCATTTTTTTAAAAAATCTTTTGTTAATTTTTCTGCTTCTTTTTTGTTTTTTACCCAATAGATACGTTTATCTTTTTTAAACCAAGTCATTTGTCTTTTAGCAAAGTGTTCAATATCTTTTTGAAGTTTTAAAATCATTTCCTGGTAGCTGAGCTTCTTTTGTAAATAATAGGCAATCCATTTATATTCTAAACCAAAACTTTCAAGTCGTTTCCAAGAAATCCCTTGTTTTTTCAATTTTTTTACTTCGTTTATCAATCCTTTTTTTATTCTTTTTAAAAGCCGTTTCTCAATAAGTTTTTTTAGTTCTTCTTTTGGTTTTTTTATGCCTAAAATAAGGCATTTAAATTGAGGTTTTTTTATAAGCTTTGGGACCTTGCCTATTTTTTTAGCAATTTCAATTGCTCTAATTAACCGCCTCTTATTATTTTTTTCAATTGTTTTTGCTCTTTCTGAGTCAAGTTTTTTTAATATTTCAAACAATTCTTTAACTGATTTTTTTTCCAATTTTTTTCTTAATTTCCAGTTAGGTTTTAATTTTGGGAATTGCCAGCCCTCAACTATAGAATAAATATAAAAAGGAGAACCGCCAACCAAAAAAGGAATTTTTTTCTTTTTGAGAATTCTATTTATTGCTTTTATGGCTAATTTTTGATATTGGGCAGCCGAAAATCTTCTTTTAGGTGAAACAACATCTAAAAGATGATGAGGAATACCAATCATTTCTTTTTTTGTTATCTTCCCGGTTCCCAGATTCATTCCTTTATAAACCTGTCTTGAGTCAGCCGAAACAATTTCCCCATTAAATTTTTTTGCTAATTTTACTCCTAATTCTGATTTACCAGAAGTAGTTGGCCCTAAAATAACGATTAATTTTTTTAGCATAGTTTTATTATATTATATCAAGAAATACAAAACGGGAAGTTGTAGTGTTACCAACTTCCCGTTTTTCTTTTTTTAGAAAGGTTTTTCACTTTGTTTCTTTTTGAGCCCAGATAAATAAACAGCACTCCTAGGGCAATCATAATCACCGTGCTAACAGGAGCTACGGGACAGGTGAACTGAGCCACTAAAGCCAAAATTAAACAAACCGCTGCTAATATCATCATTGTAATCACCTCCTCTTTCTTAAAATCTACCTCAGTTTTTTAACTTTTCTTCGACTTATTATTTTTTAAGAGCTAAATCCTATATAACATATTTTTCTCAATATGTCAACATACGGTTGGCTGCGATAATTTGCCTTTTAGGTCAAAAAAATCAGCTTCTATAATTTTCACTTTAACAAATCGCCCAATTAGATTTTTTAAACCTTTAAATTTCACAGTTTTATAATGGAAAGATTTTCCAATTAAAAAATCATTTTTCTTTTCTGTTGCAAGAACTTTTATTATTTTTCCAATATATTTTTTATTTTTCTCTAAAGCAGTTCTTTTCAAGCTCTCGGTTAAGAGATTATATCGTTTCTCTTTTTCTTGATGGGATACATTATCTTTCATTTTCGCCGCCATTGTTCCATTTCTGGGCGAATATTTTGCAATATAAGCCATATCAAATTTTATTTGTTTGAAAAGTTTTACTGTATTTTCAAATTGTTTTTTAGTTTCACCCGGAAAACCAACAATAACATCTGTTGAAAGACAAATTCCCGGGATTTTTTCTCTAATTTTTTTAACCAAATTTTTATATTGCTCAACAGTATAAGGCCGACTCATTCTTTTTAAAACTTTATTATCACCAGACTGAACCGGCAAATTTAGATAGGGAGTGACTTTTTCACATTTTGCCATTGTCTCAATCAATTCATTCGAAAAATCACTTGGATGAGGACTGGTAAACCTGAGCCAAAAATTCCCCGGAATATCATTAATCATCTTTAAAAGTTTGGCAAAATTTATTGTTTTTGATTTTGAGCGATAGCGATTAACATTTTGACCCAAAAGCCAAATTTCTTTTGATCCCTTTTCAATGGCGTCTTTAATTTCTCTTAAAATTTCTTTATAGTCGCGACAGACCAAGGGACCCCGAACATAAGGAACAACGCAATAACTACAAAAATTATTACAACCATTTGAGATTGGTACAAAAGCCGAAAAATTATTTGAGCGCTTAGGTTTAATAACTAAGTAATTTTTAAACCTTGATATAGTTTTGCGTTTTGCGTTTTGCGTTTTGAGTTTTTCCAGTTTTGGCCAATTGGGTAAATCTTTAATATCTAAAATTAAATCAAATTTTTTAGCAAACTTTTTTCGGTCTTCTTTTAGAATACAACCAGTCAAGATAGTTTTTAGTTTTGAGTTTTGAGATTTGAGTTTGGCGAATTTTTGGCATAAGCCAAAAATTCGGTCAACTGCTGATTGTCTCACAGAACACATATTAACTACGATTAAATCAGTCCCATCAATTTTTTGGGCTTTTGGATATCCTATTTTTTCTAAAACAGCGGCAATCCTTTCAGAATCCGATTCATTCATCTGACAACCAAAAGTTATAATATAATATTTCATAATTAACGCTTCGCTTCGCTACGCTATATTATTTCATAATAATCGCTCGCTACCGCTCGCTATATTATTTCATAATAATCGCTCGCTACCGCTCGCTATATTATTTCATAATAATC
>PEWP01000012.1 GCA_002779425.1 bacterium (Candidatus Gribaldobacteria) CG07_land_8_20_14_0_80_33_18
AACAGACTTCAGTTGCTTCTTTAGCGCACTTCTCCTCTCCAATTTCTAATATTTCATTTTCTGAATTTGTTTTTGAGTTTTTTAAATGGGCTTTTCCATCTTCCCCCATTTCAAAAAGCTTTGGACAAACAGCAGCGCAACTTCCGCAACCAATACATTTTGATTTTTCTAAAATTATTTGCATCTCTTAATTTGAACTCTTACTCGAGGCCCCAGCTGCTGCTCCCACTGGCCTTCTGCCAATAGCCCTTTTTTGGCTCCAATTTCTAAAATACAACTGGTGGCATTGGCTGTTGCTAACTGTATCGCATATTTTATATCATTTTTTTTAAAAAATCCAGTTAAAAACCCAGCAGCATAAGCATCACCAGCTCCAGTTTTTTCTAATGGCAAAATATGAGGAGCTGCTATTCCTGCTTTATAGATATACTTTCCATCAAAAACTATTGACCCTTTCTTCTGTTTGGTGATAACAATGATACCTTTGGTTAAAGAGGACAATTTTTTAATTATTTTTATCTCCTCTTCAGCTTTAGCTAAAAGCGAAGCTTCTTCTATGTTTAAAATCAGAATATCAATTTGAGAAAGAATTGGTTTTAAAATTTTTCTATTTAAATTTAGTTGGCTATTTCCCGGATTAGCGGCAATTTTTATATTATTCTTTTTAGCAAATTCTACTAACGGTCCAAAAAGTTGGGCTGACTTTCCAGTTAAAGGAGCTAAATAAAACCATTTAACTTTCTTCAACTTTCTCCAGGCAATATCAGAAGATTCCATAAAATGACAGGCTCCTTTATAAATCAAAACTGTTCTATCCTCCGGAGGCGAGGAAAGAATAATAGAATGAGCTGTTGAATATTTTTTATCTTTTTTAATAAATTGGGTCTCCACATTTAATTTTTTAAGTTCTTCAATGAGCGCCTCTCCCCTTTTATCCTGTCCCACTTTAGTACAAACAGCTGTTCTCAATCCTTGTTTGGCAAATGTCGCAGCAGTATTGGTAGCGCCGCCACCGGAAGCAATTTTTAAATCGTCAATAAATATTTTTGCCCCCAAAGGAAAACAAAGAAGTTTTTTCTTCTTTCTTAAAATTTGATAACTCTCCTTTTTTAATCTCAAAAAAATATCGCTTGTTGCTGAACCAAAGGTAATAATATCGTACATAGTTAATTTTTTGTTTTTTGTTCTTTGTTCTTTAACAACGATAAAATTGTTTTAATTACTGCGTCTGGCGATAAAGATATCGAAGGAATTCCAGAATCTATTAAAAATTTAGCAAAATCCACAAAGGTAGAAGGGGCATCGCCGCAAATTCCGCAATATTTTTTCTTTTCTCTGCAAATTTTTATAACTTTTCTTATCATTTCTTTTACCGCTTCATTTCTTTCATCGCCAATTTTCTGAAGTATTCCTGCATCTCTATCAATTCCTAAAACCAATTGGGCCAAATCATTGCTACCGATTGACATCCCATCAAATATCTTTAAAAATTCTTCGGCTAAAATTACATTTGACGGAATCTCGCACATTACATAAATTTTAAGTCCATCTTTCCCTCTTTTTAAACCAGCTTTTTCTATTAATTCCATAACTTTTTTCCCCTCCTCTACTGTTCGACAAAAAGGCACCATCAGGTTCACATTTCTTAAACCAAAGACATTGCGAATTCTCTTTATTGCTTCGCACTCCATTAAAAAGGCGGGTTTAAATTTGGGGTCGTAATATCTTGAAGCTCCTCTCCATCCCAACATTGGATTTGCTTCGTCTTTTGGCTCAAATAATTCTCCTCCAATTAATTGGGCGTATTCGTTTGTTTTAAAATCGGAAAAGCGAACAATTACTTGCTTTGGCCAAAAAGCAGCAGCGATTTGAGCAATTCCCTCCGCTAATTCCTTAACAAAATATTCTTTTTTGTCTTTGTGTTCAACAGTCAGAATTGCTATTTTCCTCTTGAGCTGTCTATTTTTAATTTTATTAAAGTGGTAGAGCGCCAAGGGATGGATTTTTATTTTTTCTGCGATAACAAATTCCTCTCTGGCTAATCCTACTCCATCATTTGGTAAAAATGAAGTTTTAAAAGCAATTTCCGGCGCGCCAATGTTTATCATTATTTTTGTTTTCAATTTCGGAATCTCTTTTAAATCGTATCTTTTTACCTCATAAGGAACCTTGCCTAAAAATATTCTGCCACTTAATCCCTGGGTGCAGTCAACACTAATTTCTTGGTTATTTTTTAAAACTTTGGTTGCTTTTTGGGTTCCTATAATAGAAGGTATTCCTAATTCCCGACTAACAATAGCTGCATGACATGTTTTTCCTCCTTCGTCAGTTATAATAGCTGAAGCTAAGGGAAATATACTAACCCAATCTGGATCTGTCATTTTTGTTACTAAAACTTCTCCTTTTCTAAATTCCTCTATTTTTGAAACATCGGAAATTAGCCGAACCTTTCCTTGTCCAATTTTATCTCCGATAGCAATGCCAGTTAAAATTGGAATTCTCTTAGTTTTTATTTTGTATTCTTCGTAAAATTGAGGTTTTAAAAGAGCATGAACAGTTTCTGGTCTTGATTGAACTATAAATAATTTCTTAGTTAATCCATCTTTTGCCCATTCAATATCTTGAGGAAATTTATAATGTTCTTCAATTAAACAACCCCATTTCGCTAATTTCAAAATTTCATCATCATTTAAAGAAAATTGGAGTTGCTTAGCTGAAGGAATTTTTATCTCTTTTATCCCACCGGCCTTATTATAGATATATTTTACCGTTTTCCTGCCCAAATCTTTTCTTATGATTGCTTTATAACCCATTTTCAAGGTTGGTTTAAAAACATAAAAAGTATCCGGTGTAATTCTCCCTTTAACAATCAATTCTCCTAACCCATAAATTGAATTTATCAAAACAACATTTCTAAAACCAGTTTCGGTATCAAGAGTAAACATTACCCCGGAAGAAGCTAAGTCAGACCTAATCATTTTTTGAACGCCGACAGAAAGGCCGAATTCCATTTGTCCTATTTTTTTCTCTTCCCTGTAAGCAATGGCTCTGTCGGTAAAGGTTGAAATAATGCTTTTTTTGACCGCTTTTAACAATTCTTTTTCTCCTCTTACGTTAAGATAAGTTTCGAATTGGCCTGCAAAAGAAGCGTTCGGCCTGTCTTCCGCAACGCCGGAAGTGCGTACGGCCACATCGAGATTTGCCCCGTATTTTTGAGATAGTTTCAAATAAGCTTTTAAAATTTCTCGTTTTAAACTGTCGGGAAATTTTCCTTTTGAAATCGCTTCTCTGCATTTTCTGCCGGTTTCCTGAATACTTTTTATGCTCTTGGGATTAAATTCTTTAAAAAATCCTTTAAGGACTTTATCCAAGCCGTTTGCTTCCAGAAATTTCCAATAAAAATTAGTTGTGAGGGCAAAACCATTGGGAATATTTACCCCCTTTTTAGTTAAATGAGAAATCATTTCTCCTAAAGAAGCATTTTTCCCACCAACTAAAGGAATGTCATTTTTTGAAATCTCTTTAAACCAAAGGATAAATTTTTTGTTTTTATTCATAAATTAAAACTTTCATCGCTTTTGCCGCTCTTTTTAAATCTGGATAATTTGGAATTTTGTTTTTTTCTAAAATCTCAACTCCTTTTTTCGTCATCTCTCCTCCCAAAAAACAACACACAATTGGTTTTTCAGGCCATTTTCTTTTTGCTTCTACAATTATTTTAGCATTTTTTTCCACTTCAGTCATAATTTGAAGAGTTTGAATTATTAAAAGCCCATAAATATTTTTTTGCTTTAATAATGCCTCAATTGCTATTTGATAATCTTTACTTAGGGCATCGCCAACTATATCTAAAGGATTATTCCTTGAAAAAGCCGGATGCATTATTTTTGAATCTTTCAATTTTTGAATGGTTTTTGAATCCAATTTTACTAAGTTTACGCCCAATTCTTGACAATAATCTGCCATTAAAACTCCGCATCCTCCGCCATTAGTAATAATTCCAATTCCATTTTTACATTTTGGTTGCCAGGCTAAAACTTTGGCTATATCAAAAAGTTCTTCAATTGTTTCAACTCCAATTATTCCTGTTTGTTTAAAAAGCGCCTGATAAATTTGATAATTTCCGGCCAAAGAAGCAGTATGAGTAAAAACAGCTTTCTTCCCCATTTCAGTTCTTCCGGCTTTTAGAACTACTATTGGTTTTATCTTTGAAATTTTTTTCGCCACCTTCATAAAATTTCTTCCCCCTTTTAATCCTTCAAGATAAACAGTAATTACTTTTGTTTGTCGGTCTTTATTAACAAAAAGAAGAAAATCAGAAAGAGTAAGGTCTGCCTCATTTCCGTAAGAAATTAAAAATGAAAAACCATAATTTTCTGACAAACTTTTATCAATTATTGAATCAATAAGAGCGCCGGATTGAGAAATAAAGGCAATATTGCCTGGTTTTGGAAAAGCCGGAGCAAAAGAAACATTTAATTTTATTGAAGGTCGAATAATACCAAGACAATTGGGGCCGATTAACGGAATCTTGGCTGATTTTACCAATTTTATAATTTTATCTTGTAAAATTTCTCCCTCCTTTCCTATTTCCGCAAACCCGGAAGAAATAATAATTATTCCTCCGACTTTCTTCCGGCAGCATTGCTCCACTATTTGAGGAACAATTTTTGCTCTGACAGCAATTACTGCTAAATCAATTTCTTGAGAAATATCTCCAATTTTAGAAAAACATTTTATTCCTCCTATTTCTTTCTCAAAAGGATTGACATAAAAAAATTTTCTTGAATCTTTACCCTCTAAAATATTTTTAACTAAGCCCCAACCAACTGAATTTTTTTTGGGTGAAGCTCCGATTATAGCAATTGTTTTTGGATTAAATATTTTTTCAAGATTTTTCATACTTTTATACTAAAAATTTAAAATCCGCTGCCCAAACTCCTTTTTCATTTATAATGAGCGGATTTAGGTCAATTTCCTTTACATTTTTTTCTTTTAGCGATAGGTTAGAAAGTTTTGTTATTAATGGCGCTAATTTTTCAATAGCTAGTGGTTTTTCCCCTCTTTGACCCTTTAAAATCGAATATCCTTTTATTTCTTTAATCATTTTAATAGCTTCTTTTTTAGAAACTGGACAAATTCTAAAGGAAACATCTTTTAATGCTTCAACAAATATTCCGCCTAAACCAAACATTAAAACCGGGCCAAATTGAAAATCTCTTTTCATCCCTAAAACTATTTCTTTCCCTGCTCCCATTTTTTGAACTAAAATACCTTCAATTCTTTTAATTTTAATTAAATCAAAAAATGCTTTTTTGAGCTCTTTATTATTTTTAATGTTCATTTTTACTCCTCCCATGTCTGTTTTATGCAAAATTGTTAACGAAAAAATTTTTAAAACAACTGGATAACCAATTTTTTTAACAAATTTCTCTGCTTTTTTTTCTGAATTAAAAATCTCTGTTTGATAAATCGGGATTTTGTATTTTAGAAGAAGTTTTTTGGTTTGTTGGAAATTTAATAAAGGCATTTTTATTCATTTTACCTTTTTAGAAATTTAAATTCAAACTTAATTTAAATTAAAATAGCCGGCCAAAGCCGGGGTGAGATATAAAATGAAAATTTTCAATTTTTAATTTCTAAACAAATAAGGGGAGCGAGGCGACCCGCAGGTCGCGGGAAATTCGCGAACGCAGTGAGCTGAATTTCCCAGTGGCCGAAAGGAGCATTACGGAGCCAAGCGCCAGATAAAGAATTGTATTTCTAAAATATCAAGGAAGCTTGGCGAGTAATAGCAGCGGCTGAAAATAATCCCTGTTTTATCACTTAAGCCGACTGCGTGCTCCTTGAAGCAGGATGCCCGAGCGATTTCCCGAGATATTCAGCAAATTCGGCTAAGCGACAGGAATAAGCCCATTCATTATCATACCAGGCAACAACTTTAATTAAATTATCAACTGCCATTGTCAAATTAGCATCAACAATAGCCGAAAAAGAATTACCAATATAATCAGAAGAAACTAAAGGCACATCTTCGATGCCTAAAATTCCCTCTAATTCTTTTTTTTGAGAAGATTTCTTAAAAACATAATTTATTTCCTCAACCGTTGTTTTCTTTTTCACCTCACAAATCAAATCTAAAACTGAAACAATGGGAGTGGGAACCCGTAAAGCAATTCCATCTAATTTTCCTTTAAGTCCAGGAATAACATTTCCAATTGCTTTTGCTGCGCCGGTAGTAGTGGGAATAATGTTTAAGCCGGCAGCTCTGGCGCGACGCAAATCGCTATGAACTAAATCTAAAATTCTCTGGTCATTGGTATAGCTGTGAACAGTAGTCATAAATCCTTTTACTATTCCGAAATTATCCTGCAAAACTTTAGCTACTGGCGCTAAACAATTAGTAGTACAAGAACCCATAGAAATTACATTGTCTTTTTTGGAATCGTATTCTTTTTCATTTACTCCCAAAACAAAAGTTGGAATTTCAATAGATTTAGCGGGAGCAGAAATTATTACTTTTTTTGCTCCGGCTTGAATATGTTTTTTAGCGCCTTCATAATCAGTAAAATGGCCGGTACATTCCAACACAATATCAATCCCTAATTCTTTCCAGGGTAATTCTGAAGGATTTGTTTCGGCAAAAATTTTAACTTTATTTCCATTAACTAAAAGTTCTTTCTCGGTCGCCTTTACTGTTTTTTGATAAATTTTATAAATAGAATCGTATTTTAAAAGATGGGCTAAGATTTTAGCATCGGTCAAATCATTAATTGCCTTCACTTCCAAATCAGGGTGATGAGCGAGAATCCTTCGAAAAGTTGGCCGACCTATCCGGCCAAAACCATTTATTGCTATTTTTATTGCCATAAAAATCCAAATATCAAAATCCAAATGTCAAATCAATGATTAAAATCCAAAATTCAAAATGTGATTATATTTAATTTTTGAGCTTTGGATTTGCTTTGACATTTGACATTTAGGCTTTGGATTTTATTATTATTTTATATTTAATAACGTCGAAATCTTCTCTTTATCAAATCCTACTACTATCTCGCCATTTATTTCTATTACCGGTACTCTCATCTGTCCTGATTTTTCAATTATCTCTTTGGCTGCTTCTTCATTTTGAGACACATCAACATCTTCAAATTCAATATTGTGTTCTCCTAAAAATTTTTTTAGAACAACACAATAAGGACATATTGGAGTGCTATAAACTTTAACGCTATATTTTTTCACAAATTTCTTTTGGTTTTTTATCAGTTAGATTACAAATTAATTCCTTCAGCACTTTTTCCTCTTCTTCTTCGCCTATACTTTCACCGGAACCAACCCGATAGTATTTGCATCCTAAAACAATAGTTGGAATACCGCCGGTAGAATATTTTGAGAAAATTTCCTCATCAGCGTTTTTATCTATATTACTATGCAAGGAAATGTAATTTTTGAATTCACTGGCTACTTTTTCAATAATTGGACTCTCCCATACACAATGAGGACAACTCTCGGAACCAAAGAAATAAACAATTGGTTTATCGTTTTCTTTGCAAATTTGATTTTCTGTTTCTGAAAAACCTCCCAAAGTTGGCTTTCCTTCCTGCTCACCAGTGCTAGTTCCTTGCGCTGTGGGCGGTTCTTTAGTTAAATCAAGTGGTTGAGAAAATAAGAACTTGCCATTTTTTGTCACATATAAAGTAGCTTCTTCATTTTGTATTTTAACTTTAAATTCATACATCCCCAATTCATTGTTAATTTGGGGTTCAGTTACTAAAGAAGCGGTTAAACCAACATTCTTTAAAAGTTTTTCATTTAAATATTTTATTGATTTGTCTCCTATTTCTTTTGAGGAGAGAATATTCTCGTTTGAACTAATTGACTTCGAAACAACAAATTTATTGGAAATAATATAACCCACTGTAATTCCTAAAACAATAAGGATTATTGAAATTAAAATTTTTTTAAATTTGTTAGACATATATTCTATTTTATTGTATTAGATTCCAGTGTCAAGCGCTCCTTTTGCCGTAAACCACCTTTTAATAATCGTAACCAATTCTTTTGGCGTATAGTTTGATTTAATAAAGTAGTTTTCTACATTATAATCTTTTGCTGTTTTGCGCGTTTCGTCAGAGTCAAAATTGGTTAGGATAAAAATTGGAATGTTTTTTGTCTTTTCATTTGTTCTTAATTCTTTTAGAATCTCAATTCCTTGAAATTCTGGTTCAGTAACTGCTTCTTTTTTGCTGGGTAAAACTAAATCAAGTAAGATTAAATCTGGCTGCTGCTCTTTTTCTAACGCTGCTTTCATTGCTCTCTCTTTATTTGTGGCTATTTCTACTTTAAAATTTTCTTTTTCAAACGCGAATTGATACATTTCGTAAACAGCTTTAACGTCTTCAATTAAAAGAATCTTTTTCGCCATATTGTTTTCATCAAAATATTGCTTTTTATTTTACCGAGTTTCCCTTTTCTACAATCTTTTTCAGAAAATTTTTCAACTGAATCTTTGCCATTACCATATATCAGAATCGGTATAGGGTCGGCAGTGTGTTCTTTAATTTTGCAAGGAGTTGTATGGTCTCCGGTTATTATAATTAAAGTATTTTTAAGGCCAAAGAGAATTGGTAAAAATTTATCAATTTTTTCAATAAATTTTTTCTTGCCTAAAAAATCTCCATCATGGCTGAAAACGTCAGTGCCTTTTATATGAAGATAAATAAAATTGTATTTTTTAAATGCCTTCCGAGCTGCCTCTAATTTTCCTTTGATATTAGTATCAGGTTTTCCGGTTGCCCCTTTTACTTTAATAATATCCATATTTAAAACTTTACCAATTCCCTGATATAAACCACCGCCACTAATAGCTGCCGATTTTAATTCCCGGCCCGCAGGCAAGCTTGCGAACTTCCAAATTTTAGAAAAAGGAGGAATTTTTTTAAATTTTCCTGCTTCCCGAACTAAGAGATAATTTGCCGGCAACAATCCCTTTCTCTCCCTTTTCTTATTTAAGGGATGTTCTTTTAAAATTTGATGGGATTTAATTAAAAATTCATTTAAAACCTTGGCGGTAAATTTTGCTTCTTTTATCTTTTTTAACGGTAAAATTTTTGGAGCAATAATTTTACTTTCATACAAATCGCCATCGCTGATTTGTTCAGATAAATTTTTTCCTCTTAAAATTATTCCTACTCTATGGGAAATTCCGGAAGCTAATAAAAATTTAACTCCGGAAATAACCAATCCATTTAAACTTTTAATTAATGGTTTAATGTCTGAAATGCGACCTGCTCTTCTATCAATTATCTTTAAATTTTTATCAACGGTAGCAAAATTCCCTCTTAAAGCCACATCTCCTTCTTTCATTTTCATCCCAATTCCCAAAACCTCAAAAACGCCTCTACCCATATGCCATTTATTTAAATCGTAACCAAATAAAGACAGGTGAGCATCTTTTGAGGTTGGAAAATCACCAAAAAAAACTGGTTCAATTAATCCGCAAATTCCATTTTTCACTAAAAAATCAAAATTTGGCGTTTTTGCCGCCTCCAAAGGTGTTCTCCCTTTTAATTCTTTAATGGGTCTATCGCCTAAACCATCCAATATAATGAAAAGAATTTTTTTCATAATCCTATCCCTACGAATTACCTGCCCGCAATACTACGCATAGCGTTGCAGGCGGGCGAATATATACGAATATACGAATAAAAGAAGCGAGGTAAACCGACTGATGAGCGAGGTATCCTTGCCGAAGGGTGCATTGCGCAGTCCCGCCCAAAAGAAACTATGTATGAGCTTTTAAACCTGTAAGGCGGGACGAGCAATAGCAGCGGCGGTCAATAACTTTTTTTACTGCTTGAGCCGACTGCGTGCTCCCTGAGGCAAGGTATCCGAGCGAATCAGTCTGCCGAGCGAAAATCTTCTTCAATTTTTAATAATCTATTATATTTTGCCACTCTTTCTCCTCTGGCTGGCGCTCCTGATTTTATAAAATCAGCCCCTATTCCGACGGCTAAATCAGCAATGAAATCATCATTTGTCTCGCCCGAACGATGGGAAACCATTACTTTCCATTCAAAAAACCGGGCTAATTTCCCCGCTTCAATCGCCTCCGATATTGTTCCAATTTGATTTATTTTCAACAAAAGTCCATTGCAAGCTTTCTTTTCCTGGGCTTCTTTTATTCTTTTTGGATTGGTCACCGTCAAATCGTCCCCAATCACTAAAGGTTTAGAAATTAGAAATTGAAAATTAGAAATTAGCTTTTGCCACCCTTCCCAATCATCTTCGGCAAAAGGGTCTTCTAACAAAATAATTGGATAGGCTTTAACTAATTCACAGTAAAAAGAACTTAGTTCTTTTGAATTAAAAACTTTTTTTTCTAAATGATATTTTTTATCTTGAAAAAATTGGGAGGCAGCGCAATCTAAACCTATTTTTGTTTTTGGATAATCTTTAATTGCTTTTATAATCAAATCTAAAACCTCTTTCGTGTCGGAAACCGGCGGAGCAAATCCCCCTTCGTCACCAACATTCATTGCTTCTTCGCCGTATTTTTTTTCAACAATTTCTTTCAAAATATGATAAATTTCACTACCGACCCGAAGATTTTCCAAAAAAGATTCCTGTTGAGGTAAAACCATAAATTCTTGGATGTCTAAATCGTTTCCGGCATGGGCTCCACCATT
>PEWP01000030.1 GCA_002779425.1 bacterium (Candidatus Gribaldobacteria) CG07_land_8_20_14_0_80_33_18
ATTAAAAAAACTATGGCCAGGCTACTGGGAAAATTCTTGTTCCAGCCATCCTTTTAAAGGCGAAACTTATCTCAAAGCAGGAGAGAGAAGATTAAAAGAAGAGCTCGGTTTTAATTATCAACTTAAATTTATAGATAAGTTCCTTTACCAAGCATCTTATAAGGATATTGGTTCAGAAAATGAAATTTGCGCGGTATTAATGGGTAAATATAACAAAGAGCCCAAACCCGATCCCAAAGAGATTGTTGATTGGAAATGGATTAATCCTAAAGAACTTAAAAAAGAAATAGCCAAAAATCCTCAAAAATATACGCCGTGGGTTAAAATTGGATTAAAAAAATTAATGTCTTTAGAAAAAGCAGAAAAAAAGAAACAGGTTTCTAAATTAAACGCACTTTTAAATGAATATTCAAAACTGATTCAGCCAGTGATTAAGAAACTTTTGGATTTCTATGTTGATGAAAAAAACCGAGAGATTGTTAAATATCAGATTCTTACTGGCGGCAAAAGATTAAGACCGGCTTTAGTCATAATGGCTTGTCAATTATTGGGCGGAAAAATAAAAGATGCGTTTTTCCCAGCTGCTGGCTTGGAAATTTTGCACAATTACAGCTTAATTATTGACGATATAATTGACAATAGCAATCTAAGAAGAGAAAAGCCAACCTGCTGGTTTAAATTTGGCAGGTCAATTGCTCAATGCATAGGGACTGATTATCCAGCTGCTGCCTTTCAAGCCGCCAATCGCTCAAAGGAACCAATTAAAATATCTGAACTTTTTGCCAGAACTATGAAAACAATTGTTGACGGAGAAATTTTAGATATATTGTTTGAACAGCAAGGAAGAGAAGATGAGTTCTATGTTGTTAAAAATCGGTATCAAAATATAACTGAGAAAGACTATTTTGAGATGGTGAATAAAAAAACAGCAGCTTTATTTCAAACTTGTTGTGAGGCCGGCGGGATTTGCGCTGGAGCTAAAAAGAAACAAATAGAGGCTTTAAAAAATTACGGTTTTAATTTAGGTGTTGCTTTTCAAATCCAAGATGATATTTTGGATATTTTTGGCGAGAAAGTTTCAACCACTAAAAAAATTGGCAGGGATATAAGAGAAAGAAAAGGAGGAAATATCATCATTCTCTTCGCTTTAAAAGAGCTTTCTAAAAAGAAAAAACAAAGAATTCTAAAAATAATGCGAAAGAAAGAAATTAAAAATAAAGACATCAAGGAAGCAGTAAAACTAATTAACCAAACTCGTAGTCGTCAAAAAGCTTATCAATTTGGGCAAAAATTTGTTGAAAAAGCCAAAAAAAATCTCAATTCTTTATCTAAAAATAAATGGAACGATATTTTAAGAGAAATCGCTGGTTTTGCCATAGAAAGAGAAAAATAATTTTACTTTTAAACAATGAAAATTGTTAATACAACTATTGAGCTTCAAACAAAAGGAGAGTTTGATTTTATTGATTTAACCGATAAAGTTAAAGCTTTTATTAAAGAAAGCCAAATTAAAAATGGTTTGGTCAATATTCAAACTTTACACACCACCGCGGTACTTATTATTAACGAAAATGAACCTTTGTTGCTCGAAGATTTTAAAAGACATTTAGAGAATCTTTCTCCTAAAACTTTAAAATACAATCACGATGACTTTAAAAAACGAACTGTAAATCTTTGTGCAGACGAATGTATCAATGGTCATTCTCATTGTAAGGCAATCCTTTTGTCAGTAAATGTCAGTTTGAATTTAATCAAGGGTGAAATCCAATTTGGCCAGTGGCAAAGAATTTTATTAGTAGAATTAGACAGGACGAGAAAAAGAAAAATTCAGATTCAAATTCTCGGCGAGTAAATTCTGATATTTTTTAAAATACATTGGTAAAAAATTAAAAACGATAGAATTAAAAGAGAGAATTAAGAAGTTAGAAGAAAAAATTAAAGGAAACTAAAGAATAAAAATAATTTTATTTAATATGATAATTGAGAAAATTTTGAAACAATTGACTCCGGAGAGGGTGAAAAAAGAAATAGAAACCGTTCAGAAAATAAAACTTCCTCCCGAACTTCAAAAATGGGTAAGAAAATATGAGAAAGTAGGGAAGAGGAGTGAATTTTTTTGGAAATTTATATATCAGATATATCGAATAATAAAACCCTTCAATTTATCGGCTATATATCAAAACTCTATTATTGAAATCAAATTTCTAATAGTTATGTTTATTATTTTATTAGACGATATCGCCGATAAAACAAGAAATAAAACTCTACTGAACGAATTATTAAAAATTCCTTTAGGGTGGATTAATATAAAATTTAATCGATTAAATCAAAAAGAAAAAATATATCTTACTATTACTATAAATCTTTGGGATTATATTAAAAAAACAATTAGCAAATACCCAAGATACAAAGAATTTAAAGATATTTTTAATTATGATATAAATCAAACTCTCAATGCGATGAAATATTCATATCTTATAAATGAATATCCTTATTTAATTAATAAGACAGAGTATTGGTTATATTCACCCCATACCTTACAAGGTATGATAAATTGTACTCTAGATTTGATGTGTCTCTCAAAATTTAATATTAGAGAGTTAGGTAGAGTAAGAGAAATCTTTTGGAGGGGCCAAAAAATGGCAAGAATTTCAAATTGTCTAAGTACTTGGGAGAGAGAATTAAATGAAAGAGATTTAACGAGTGGAATATTTGTCTATAGCCTAAGTTCTGGTTTATTGGATGTGGATATCAAAAATTTAAATAAAAAAAATATCATTGCTAAAATTAATCATTCCAAAATAGAGGGTGATTTGAAAAAAGAATGGCAACAATGCTACGACGAAATTAATTACCTCTGTAGAAAAATTAAATCAATAAATTCTACAACTGTTCTTGGCCAGTTAGAAAAGTTACTTTTAATATATTTAATCGCTGAGAAATATCGCCCTAAAATAAAATAAATAAAATGGCAACCATTTTTCAACTGCATCAAGTTATACTTTTCTTAACAATTAGTATTGGTTTATGGTTAGCCTTTTGGGTTTATTTTGCAGGAAAAACAAAGAAGACAAATAAATATTTCTTTTGGATGGTTTTACTTTGGCTTACTGGAGAGATAGTCCCTTATTTTCTTTTCCGAAATGTATTATTATCCCAAAAGATTCTTTTTTTTCTTCCTAAATTAGAGATTGCTTTTGTTTTCATCTTTTTTATTTTCTTTTATTTATTTTCCATAAATTTTCTTAAAGAAACGAATAAATTCCCACTTTTAAATAAATTAATACCCTGTACAGCTATAGTGGGGGCATTTTTATCGATTTTTACAAACTTATTTCTAGAGAGAGTAGAGTTAACCGAAGAGAGAATGGGACTAAATCTTATTCTTACCCCTGGAGGAAAGATCATTTGGTTAGGTTTTGTCATTATTATAACTTTATTTATACTCTCTCGTTTCTTATTAAATTATTTTAGGACCTTAAGAGAAAATAAACTAAGATTTCAATATTTTTTAATAGGCGTTTTCATTTGGGCTATAATAAACCTTGTTTTTAATGTTTATTTTCCAATAATTTATAATACATTTCGATATGCTTATTTCGGTAATTATGTCATTTTTGTTTTTTTTGGTTTCACCGCTTATGCCATTGTTAAGCGGGAGTTGTTTGGGATAAAGGTTGTCTTGACTGCTTTGTTGGTTGGGTTGATTGCGATTTTACTTTTTTTGGATGCGGTTTTATTTACTCAGACACTTGGTATCCAGATTCTAAAAGGAATAATTTTGGTTATCTTTCTCTTCTTTGGTTATTCTCTCATTAAAAGCGTTCTAAGAGAAATCAAGTTGAGGGAAGAACTGGGAATAGCTTATCAGGAGCTGAAAAAATTAGATGAGGCCAAGATGGAATTTCTTTCCATTGCTTCGCATCAGTTGAGAACCCCTTTAACCGTGATTAAAGGTTATCTTTCAATGATTTTGGATGGGGATTATGGAAAAATTCCAGAAAAAGTCCAAGAAAAAATGAAAGACGTTTATTTATCTTCAGAGAGATTGATAAAGCTGGTAAATGATTTACTCTCGGCAACCAGAATTGAGACAGGGAAAATGGAACTAAAGCTTAAAAAAGCGCCAATTGAACCAATAATTGAACAAGCCATAAAAGAATTAGAGATTAAAGTCAAAGAAAAAAATCTTTATCTACGGTTTGAAAAACCCCCGAAGGAGAGCAAGCTCCCTACGGGGCAGGCAAAAAAGCAGTTGCCGGAAATGTTAATTGACAGCGAAAAGATAAAAGAAGCGATTTACAATATTATTGACAACAGCATTCGCTATACCCAGAAAGGCGGAATCACAATAAAATGCAAAATGCAAAATTCAAAATGCAAAATTGAAGTGTCGGATACGGGCACCGGTTTGACAGAAGATGAGATAGCTAAACTATTTGAGAGTTTTTCCCGAGGGGCAGCAGGTTCTCGGCTTTATTCTGAAGGAGTGGGACTCGGACTTTACATTGCCAGAAAATTTATTGAAATGCACAATGGCACAATCCGAGCAGAATCAGAAGGCAAGGGAAAGGGTTCAAGTTTTTGTATTGAACTTGCGATGAAATAAACTATAATTTAATTAGGAGTTTATGAAAAAAATTTTAATAATTGAAGATGAGAAAATACTTTTTTCCATGTATAAAGAGAAATTTGAGATGGAAGGATTTGAAATTTTTGAAGCCAAAGATGTGATTGATGGTTTGAAATTGGCAAAAAAAGAAAAACCGGATTTAGTGATTTTAGATATTCTTCTTCCTGGTGAAAATGGACTTTCTTTTTTAAAGGCGCAAAAGAATGAACCTTCGATTTCAAAAATTCCAATTATTGTTTTCTCTAATCTTGACGACCCGAAAACAAAGGAAAAAGCAGACGAATTAGGCGCAAAAAAATATTTAATTAAAGCAAATTATGAACCGCGTGAGTTAGTCAAAATAATTAAAAAATATTTGGAATGAAGAATTTAGTTGGAAAAAAATATGAAATTCTTGAACATAAAGCAGATTTGAAAATAAGAGCTTTTGGGAAAACGAAACAAGAGCTTTTTTTAAATATGCTTTTGGGAATGACAAGCGGACTTCGTCCTAAAGTCAAAAATCCCTGCCTGCGCAGGCGGGAAAAGCCAAAAATCAAAATTATACGAATTAAATCTCTTAATTTAGAAACACTTTTAGTGGATTTCCTGAGCGAGGTTTTATAT
>PEWP01000002.1 GCA_002779425.1 bacterium (Candidatus Gribaldobacteria) CG07_land_8_20_14_0_80_33_18
TCTAAAAGAATAATTTTTTTTTATATAAGGATCTGTCTCCGGATTAAAAGTTTTTGTATCTAAGCCGTTTAGAATTCCGACAAAATTATTTCTTCTTTTTAATAAAGTTTCTTTAAGCCCGCGGCTAAAATAAGGCTTGGTCAGAATTTCTTGAGCGTAAGTTGGGCTCACCGTATTAATGAAATCAGCATTTAAAATCCCTTGTTGTATCAAATTAAGGTCTTCGCCGCATGGACCTAATTGTCTTTTTTCAAGACTTTCTATTTCATCGCCCTTAAATCCTAAAAAATCAAAGATTTCCTGAGCGTTCCATCTCCCTTGATTGGCTAAATTATGAATGGTTAATAATGTTTTTAATTATTTATCTCTTATTTTTGATTTCATTCTCAGAATAACTGGCAAAAATGACGTATGCCAATCATTACAATGAATTATTTCCGGCTGCCAATCAAGTTTTTCTATTAAAGAAAAAACGGCATAAGTAAAAAATAAAAACCGCTTTATTTCAGCAAAAGAGCCGCAAAAGGCGGTTTTCTCAAAATAGACTCCATCCTCGCCTAAATATTTTTTATTATCAATCAAATAAACAATTACTTTTTCTTCGCCTAATTCAGTTTTGTAAAGATTAATTTTTTCTTCTTCTTGACCAATCTTTATTTTAATATCTTTAGCAACCAACTCACAAGGATATTTTTTCTCATCAATCACCCCATATTTAGGCAAAACGATCCTAATATCCGCCCCTAATTTTTTCAAAGCTAAAGGCAAAGAACCGGCTACATCTCCTAATCCGCCAACTTTAGCCAAGGGGTTAAGTTCTGAGGCAATAAACAAAATTCTCATAAAGTTCCTTCTATTTGCTTAAATCTTAATGATATTTTCTTCTTAAAATCATCTAACATTAATTTTTTATTTTTTTCTTCGCCCTCAACAAAAATTAAATTAGTAAACATTGAAATGAGACGCCGGATCTCAAAATATTTAAGTCGAAAGATCTCTCTTCTGGTTGGTTGACGCTTAAAATATAGATTAATAATTTTATTTTTAATTCTT
>PEWP01000051.1 GCA_002779425.1 bacterium (Candidatus Gribaldobacteria) CG07_land_8_20_14_0_80_33_18
TCCTCCCCCCAACCCCCTCCTTCCGCCACGCCCTCGCTCGGACTGCCTTTTTTTTCGGCGGAATTGGAGGCCGTGCCAATTTCATTGGCGCGCCGCCTAAAATTATTTTATCAAATTCCAATTATCTAAAAAATAACTCATCTCATGTTCCGTATTTCCAAGATAAATTTTCTCATCGCGAAATTTAACATTCAAAGCATAACCAGTATTGTTATTGACCGTAAAAATAGCATTTTCTTTTATTTTCTTTTCTACTTCATTCGCTGGTAAAATTAAAAAACTATTTTTTAAACCATCTCGTAATACTAAAATATAAAAGATATTCCCTTGATTAAATCTGTCAAAAGACTTTTTGCGTATATGGAACGAATATGTATCAAAGTTATTTTTACGAGCCGTCTTGACTTGAATACCAAAAAATTTATTTTCTTTTATTGCTGAAATATCCACCCCAACATCAACGCTCATTATACTTGCGTTAAAACCGCGAAAAAGTAATTCGCTACAAACTAAATGTTCGCCACCTTTTCCAATATAACCACCCTCAATAACAATCTTTTCTTCCTCTTCTTTCTCTGCTTCAATAATTTTTGGCGTTTGTTTTATTTCTTTCTTGTTTGAATTTATAGCGAAAACTCCCCGATCAATTCTGACAAAATCGGAACCCTCTGCCTTTGTATTTATATCAACAGTAATAACAGCATTCATCGTTCTTTCTGGATTTGCCCCTTCGGTTTCCAAGATTCCATACTCCAATGCTTGTTTTGTTATTTCGTTATAATGCAAAGGCTCTTTTGCTTTCCTTAGTACTTCAATTGCAGATTGTTTAAAAGTATTCATAAGCTATTTTAATTACAGACAACATAATGCAAATACTCCACCGTCTTATTTGCTGTGTAATTTCTATTTTCTGATTTATCAGCCTTAAACCTGTTATATCCCTTCGTAAAATTCCCATATTTACCTCGTAGGCTCATTATTTCCTTAATATCGTCCAAAGTCATTAAACCCTCATTATTGTAGCTTAAAAAGATATATTTTGATTTTACTTTCAAAATCAAATCTTTAAAAGTTTTTTTTACTTGGGTTTTTGAGCAATAAAGCGATTTTTGATTTTGATAATCTCTCAAACCAGTTTTTCCGTGAATTTTCGGATTATCATATTTAGCGATAGTTTCAAGTAAGTGATAATTCGTCGCGTATTGTCTATGATTATATGGCGGATCTAAATACAAAATATCGCCCTTAACTTTTCCCGATACTTCATTTATGTCCTCATTAAAAACTTCATGGTCTTTATCGTTTATTATCAATTCGGCAGGTTTCAAAATTAAATTATTTTGAGCTGTCTTTTTTAGTTTTTTTAGAAAAGCACCATATACGGAAGCCGTGTTTGCGTATTTATCAATTGACTCAACTAAACTTGTAATCAAAAAATAATATTCGTCATCAGAAATCAGTTTTTCTTTTTTCCAATTTCCAATTTTTTGACGAATAGCGTCGCACCTCATTCCATTTTCATCGGAAAAGTATTGCCGTGGTTCTTCTTTGTCTTTGGTTCCGCTAAGACAATAATTTTTATAAATAAAACCTTTTACGCCTTTTAAGTTTGATAAATAATCGCAAACGAATTTTTTACGATTTTTTATCTCAATATTTTTCAACTTAGAAATTTCTTTTGTTAATTTTGAAAAAGATAATTCCTTATGATTGCCGATATAGTGTCTATTTAAAACATAACTGTAATATTGAATATCATTTGCGATTATCTTATAGCCCTTTCTTTTAAAATAACTTCCCACAATTCCAGTTCCCGCGAATAAGTCGCAAAAAGTATCGCAGTTTTTATCAACTACTTTATTGATTGATTCTTCCAAAAATTCCAACAATGATAATTTACTGCCTATATAATTCATTTTATTTTTTTAATTTCTTTAATAATAAAGAATCTACTTCCAATCTGCTTAAATAATGCCCTAAACTTAATATCTCTTCTTGTTTTTTGGTATCAGTAATTATTTTATTTAATTTTTTATACGCTTTGGCGTATTCTTTTTTAATATCAATTTTACCTTTTTCAAAATTTTTAATTTGGGCATCGAAATTTTTACTAAAATTATTGATGTTGTTATTCCAAATAATATTAGCTAAATGCAATGTTCCAAAATACTTTAAATCATCACCCTTTATTTTATTATTTCGAGATTGTTTATTACAATAATCAAATACTAAATATGCTAATATAAGTTTTTTAGGATCGTGCTCGAATATTTCTTTGTAATATTTTTCTTTATTAAAAAAATTATCTTCAATATTTTTTCTAGCTAAACTCGGCTTATTACAAATTATAGCCAGTGAAATTTGAGCTAATTTTTTGCTGCTTACTTCTTTCTTAAATTTTTTACTCGGTTTTATTTGACCCTTTTGTCTTTCATAATAATAATTTAGTCTATTAAATACTTTTTCGATTGCAATTTGTTCAGGCTCATTAGACATAAGATCCCTACTTCCTATGGAAGATTGGCTATTAGTAGCCTTTGCCACCTTGTTTATTAAATTTGGATCTTTTGTTTCGTAGATTCTGCACAAAATAATAATATTATTTTTCAGTTTTTTGGTTTTTAAGGCCTCGTATAGCATTCGAGCAGTTTGTTGGCCGTTTATTATTTGTAAATTTTCTATCTCCCATTTTAAATTAAATGGGTCAGGATAAATTTTATCTGCAATTATCGTAATTCCATTATTCATAAACCAAAACAATTCGCTTTCTTCGCTTGTTGCGGAAGTATAAATATCTGTATTCTTTTTATTATATTTTAACCAACCCCTTACATTTTTTTCAAATAAAGAATCTTGGTATTTTTTTACTAACACGGCTATATCATTCGCTTTTATAGATGCCACATAGCCTTTAAAACCATCCTTTGTTTCTATAATAGGATTAAAATTTTTATCGAAACTTGGGATTGTTATTTTAACGCCCTTTAATGGTTCCTCGTTTTTTCTTTTTTGTTCTAATAATTTTTTGCAATCTATAAAGCTGAAACTAAAATAACCATTTCCACAGTTAAAATAATTCTTTACTATTTTACTAAATGTATTTTCTATTTCTTCTTGTTTTCTTTTAACATTATTACTAATAGATCCCCCATTATAAACACAATAATAAACATTAACTTCAATTATTTTATCTTTATTGTCTCTTATTGTGATTATCTTATCAACAAATTTGCTATTGCCCAATTTTTGAATATCTGACAAATTTTTTTCAAAAATATATGATAATCCTGCTTGTAATTTAGTTAAATCATTAGCAGAAAAATTATCAGAAAACGATGATTTACAATTAAAGATGCTTAAAACAATTTTATTCTCCGATTCATCGAGATGTATAATATCTATTCCTTCTTCGTCGTTGCCATCAATAATATCTTCGTCGCTTATATCTCTACATGTGATATTATTTAGAATACTTAAACATAAAAAATGAAAAGCTTTACCTCTTTTATTCTTTTCCTTACAAAAATATTTTTTTTCGATACTTTCAATTTCTAGATTAACAACGGTTTTTTCTGGCGTTATCTTATTTTTCATAGTTTAATTGTGTAATAAGATTACAAAACAAGGCACTTTATAATTTTTCTCGCCTTGGACTTTATGTTTATAAGCAAAATTGATTTCAAGCGGATTATTTAAATCAGTTTTGTTTATAATCTCTCTGATTTTTTCAATTGAAACATCCTCATCAATATAAACAACTAATAATCTTGGGTCGGCCCCAAATCTGCCCTCGTCTTGATATTTATAAAGATACTCTGCGACAAGTTCAGGTTTTTTGATTGCTACATCTCGCCACCCATCTTTAAAATGTCTTTTAAATTCATTTGTCGGACTTTTTGCGACTTTTTGATCAAAGGAAACCCCGTTAATAAAGAAATCAACACCTCGCCTGTGGTTTAATGTCGGCAAAATATTATTATTCTTTTCAAAAATTAATGTTTCTATAAAGTCATTTCTAACCGTGTTGATTTCTTTTATTCGCCTATATTTAACCGCGGCAACTTTCACTTTTTCATCTTTAACAAATCCATTTTCTTTTTCGGAATTTACTCGTTGCACGAACTCGTCAAAAGCGCCTTGCGAAAATGGCCATGCGATATCGCCTAATTTCAAAGATTGCCATTCTTTGATAAGCACATCCATTGCATTGTCGGCTTCTTTCCCACTTTTGTATTTTTCGGTTTCCTTAAAAATATTTCTGATAATTTTCTTGCTCTCTTCATAATCCCAACTATCAACAACCGCTTTCCAAAGCCCTTTTGTATCTATGTCTAAAACTTTTTTACCCGCATTTTGCCCACGACTAATCGTTTTGAATTTCAGAGAAGGTATCGGCTTAATTTCGTTTAAATGCCATAAATAGGCAGTCGCTTTTTCTTGACTACCAATAATTTTTCGCGCCAAATCGTCTGATAGTTTTGATTTAATGTATTCCATAGTTATTTTTTGAAAATTAAAATGTATTCGTGTTTAAAAATATAATAATCGCTTGAAAGTGCTCTGTATCTCCAGATCGCTTCTTTGTTTTGTTTGGCACGATTGCCAGCCATATTTTTAATTATAATACTCTTCAGCGTTAATCCCAATTTTTGCACTTCGTTCATACAGTAAAATCCCAAAGGTATCCATTTGCCAGCAGTGTATTTATCACCGATAACAATTGCCAAGTATCTGCCTGCCTCTAAAATTTCAATAGTATTTTTTAAAACTGCTGAAAATTTTTCTAAAAATTCTTTGAGCGATTTGGCATTTGATAAGTCGTCTTTTAGGTCGCTAAATTTAATAATATCAGCATAAGGCGGGTGTAAAATTGCCAATTGGACATTTTTCTTTTTGTGATTTTTTAAAATTTCTTTTACTTTTTCGAAAGTTTCAATCTTTGTACTATCGCCAGTAATTAAATCGGAAAAATTGGTTTTTGGCTCAATATTTTTCCCGACATAATCAACGAGGTTTTTTTGAATATCAATACCGATAAAATTTCTATTTAAACTTTCTGCTTCATAAGCGGTTGTTCCGCTTCCTAAAAATGGATCAAAAACGACTTCATTTTTCTTTGTGTATCTTAAAATTAATTGATGTGGAATTTGCGGAATAAAATTGCCATGATAAAAACCATTATGCTTTCCTGTTTTATCTCTTTCGGGAATAATCCAAAGACTATCAGTCCAAATTTCTGACTCTTTCCAATTGTCCAAATTTAAATCATTAAAAATTGGCATAACTATTTTATTA
>PEWP01000041.1:0-272 GCA_002779425.1 bacterium (Candidatus Gribaldobacteria) CG07_land_8_20_14_0_80_33_18
TTTATCAAAATCTTTTATTCCTTCTTTAATACTTGATTTAGTATCTATTACATTTTCATACTTTATTTTGCTAACTCCCCTCCAATCATCTGGCACCTTAAACTCATACCCGTCTATTTTATTTACTACCTTGTACTCATTACTAAATAAACTTTTGACAACCCTTACGCTTTCTGGTAGATTTTTATTCAACTTCCTGACATCTGTTTGATCTCGCCAATAAAAAAATCCTCCGCCAACGAGGATTAAAACAACAATGAAAAAAAGAATGA
>PEWP01000041.1:292-418 GCA_002779425.1 bacterium (Candidatus Gribaldobacteria) CG07_land_8_20_14_0_80_33_18
AATTGTATAACTCCAAAAACAAAACACAACCCGAAGGTTGTGGAAAACTTTTTGAGACCCTAGATTTACATTGAATATTTTTAAAAGCTTTGGTATAATGAAGATGGAAAATAAACATATGAAAAA
>PEWP01000041.1:841-1120 GCA_002779425.1 bacterium (Candidatus Gribaldobacteria) CG07_land_8_20_14_0_80_33_18
GCTTCCTGGCGATTTTCAATCATACGATAGACGAGATTGTAAACGCTGCCCTCGTATTTTTTGGTCAGCTCTTCATAAGCTCTTTGGTCATTTGCCAAGGCGCGATGGATCAATGTGCGATCAGCTTCTTGAATCACAGTCCGTTTGTCTCCTCACCGTCATCATTTGAAATTAAGTTATAGCCAAAATCATTTTTTATCAAGAGAAAATTATTGCAAATAACATTTAAATTCTATATCATTTGCTGAATCATCATAGAAAAAAAGAGCGTTCTGGATG
>PEWP01000033.1 GCA_002779425.1 bacterium (Candidatus Gribaldobacteria) CG07_land_8_20_14_0_80_33_18
AGCCAGCAAGAACTTTTACCGACTGGCGGAGGAGGTGGGATTCGAACCCACGATACCTTTCGGTATATCCGCTCTCCAAGCGGACGCACTCGGCCACTATGCGACTCCTCCTTTTAAATTTTCGGCAAATTAGAAATTATTTTAGAAATAGTTGGATGCTGAACAAGAAATTTACAATTCAAGAGTTTTAAAATGATTAAAAAATCTAAAATTTCTTCTTTGAAGGTTTCCGGCCCAGTAAATATCTCTTTTGCTTCCCCAACTAAATTCTTAACATAATTATTAAGAATCTCGTAATTAGCTTTTTTCTTTAAGTAATCAATAATCGCTTTAAATTCTCCTCTATCCAACCAAATCCCATAACACAAATTACAGACATCGACTTTAACATCTGAATCATTATAACTTACTTCGTAAAGAGGAACGTTACATGAAGGACAAAGTTTCTGCACTGAAGAAATTCTAAATTTTTTCTCTTCTTTCCAAAGGTCAATGTCTAACCACATTAAATTTTTATCTCTTTCATCTTTAGCTAATCTTAATTTATCTCCTTCAAAAAAAATTCCCAGACACTTTGGACAGTAGTCTATTTCTACTCCGTAAAAAATTGCTTTTTCTAATTTTATTTTACAAATTGGACATTTCATAATCTGAATTTTAAATTCGATTTTATATTTTTATACCACGTAAGGCTTGTATTCTTTCTTCAACCGGAGGATGAGTCATAAAAAGCTTAAAAAACCAGTTGGCCTTTTGCTCTCCTCTGAAAGGATTAACGATAAAAAGATGAGAAGTAGAATTGCCGGCAACTCTCAAAGGATTTGGGTCAGAAGAAATTTTTTCTAAAGCTCTTGCCAAACCTTCGGGGTAGCGAGTTAAAAGCGCGCTTGAAGCATCGGCTAAAAATTCCCGTTTTCTGGAAATTGCCAATCGGATTAAAGTAGCGGCAATGGGAGCTAAAATCGCTGCTATTAATCCCAAAAATAAAAGCAAACCTCCTCCCGAACCACGAGAATTTCGGCTCCTGCCGCCCCAAAAGCTAATTCTTAAAAACCAATGAGAAAGAAAAGCAATAACTCCCACCAAAATCACTATCACGGTAGCCAACAATATATCGCGATTGCCAATATGAGAAAGTTCATGAGCAAGCACTCCTTCCAGTTCTACCCTCTCCAATTTTTCCAAAAGCCCGCGGGTCACAGCAACTACCGCGTGATTTTTATCCCGACCAGTGGCAAAAGCATTGGGCTGACTCTCATTTATAATATAAATTTTTGGCAGAGGCAAACCGGCGGTAATGCATAAATTCTCAACAAGGCGATAAAGTTCAGGGTTATCTTCTTTTTTAATTTCTTTAGCTCCAGTTATTGCTAAAACAATTTTATCCGAATACCAATAAGAAAGGAAACTTTGGATGAAAGCAATTACAATGGCAATAACTAAAAAAATTGAGTTGCCTAACAGCTCGCTAAAAAGCCAACCAAGAAGAATAATAAAAATGCAAAATAAACTTAAAAACAGCCAAGTTTTTCTGATATTTGATTCTGCTTGAGTGTACAATGTCATATTAACAATTAAACAATTAAACAATTAAACAATTAAACATTAATTAATTTTTGTTAAATTGTTAAAGCGGAGCGTTTGTTAAATTGTTAGAATACTACCTTTGGTGCTTCTCTTTCTTCGGGTAATCCAATTTCAAATAACTCCATTTTCTGAAAATTAAACAGATTAGCAACAATATTGGCGGGAAAACTCTCGATTTTAATGTTTAAATCTCTGACATTTCCGTTATAAAATCTCCTGGCTGCTTGAATTTTATCTTCGGTGTCGCGAAGGTCTCGTTGAAGTTCAAGAAAATTAACCGATGCCTTTAAATCTGGATAATTTTCAGCCACAGCAAAAAGAGTTTTTAAGGTCCCTGCTAAAATATTCTCCGCTTCGCCTTTTTCTTTTAAATTACTCGCTCCCATTGCTCTTGTTCTCGCTTCAGTGACTTTTTCAAAAAGTTCTCTCTCGTGACCGGCATACCCTTTGACAGTTTCAACTAAATTAGGAATTAAATCATATCTTCGCTTTAATTGAACATCAATATCTGACCAGGCCTCTTTTGTTCTAATTTTAAGTCTGATTAAACTGTTATAAGTTCCAGCTAACCAAAGAACAAAAATTGATATAACTAAAATTATTAAAGTTAAATATGTCATATTTTTATAATTTTATTTTCAGACCTTTACCCCGCACCACTTGACTACAATTCTATTATCAATTAAAAAAGTATATCTGTTAAATCTTAAATTACGACCAAGTGGTGCGGGGTTTAGTTTAATATTCTTCAGGCATCGAAGAAGGTTTCTCTTCTTTCTTTTCCGGTTTCTCAACAATGACACACTCAGTAGTTAAAAGCATAGCCGCTCCCGAAGCAGCATTTTCTAAAGCCAATCTTACTACTTTGGTAGGATCAATTATTCCATTCTCCATCAAATCTTCAAAAATTAGAGTTTGAGTGTTAAAACCATAACCATTTTTGTGTTTTTTAACCTCCTCAACAACTACTGCCCCTTCCTTACCGGCGTTTTGAGCAATCAATTTCATCGGCTCTTCCAATGCCTTTTTCAAAATTTCTATCCCAGTTTTTTCATCGCCTTTTAAATTTAATTTTTCTAAAGCGTTCAATGTTCTAATTAACGCCACTCCGCCACCAGGAATAATTCCTTCCTCGATAGCTGCTTTGGTAGCGGAAAGGGCATCTTCGGCTTTGTACTGTCTTGCTTTTTGTTCTACTTCGGTCGGAGCGCCAACTTTTATTACCGCCACTCCGCCAACTAATTTTCCTAATCGTTCTTGTAATTTTTCCTTGTCAAATTCAGAAGTAGTAATAGTAATTTCATTTCTTATTTGAATAATTCTTGCTTCAATATTAGCTTTTTTCCCTTTACCGCCGACAATAATTGTGTTTTCTTTGGTAATAACAACTTTATCCGCTCTTCCTAACATTTTAAGTTCTATATTCTCTAATTTCATTCCTTTTTCTTCAGAAATAACTTCGCCGCCGGTAACAATAGCAATATCTTCCAACATTTCTTTTCTTCGGTCGCCAAATCCCGGAGTTTTTACTGCCACACTTTGAAAAATACCGCGAAGTTTATTTACCACTAAAGTAGCCAAAGCATCGCCTTCAATTTCATCAGCAATAATTAAAAGTTCTTTTTTGCCAGCTTGAGTTATTTTTTCCAAAAGCGGCAAAATATCCTGTAAAGAAGAAATTTTTTTATCGGTTATTAAAATAAAAGGTTCTTCTAAAATCGCTTCCATCTTTTCCATGTTAGTAATCATATAAGGAGAAACATAACCTCTATCAAACTGTAATCCTTTAACAATCTCTTTTGAAAGACCAAAAGTTTTTGATTCCTCAACAGTAACCACTCCGTCTTTTCCTACTTCTTCTATTACATCAGCGATTAATTTCCCTATTTCTGAATCTTCAGCTGAAACGGTTGCTACTTGGACAATTTCTTCTTTTTTCGCTATTTTTTTGGAAATTCGTTTTAATTCCTCCACCACTATTTCAACCCCTTTTTCAATTCCTTTTCGTAAAGCCAAAGGATTAGCTCCGGCCGTAACATTTTTAAAACCTTCGGTTATTAATGCCTGAGCTAAAACAACAGCGGTTGTTGTCCCATCACCGGCGATATCATTTGTTTTTGAAGCGACCTCTTTTACAATTTCTGCTCCTAAGTTTTCAATTTTTTCTTCAAGTTCAATTTCTTTAGCAATTGTCACTCCATCGTTGGTAATGGTTGGTGTGCCAAAACCTTTATCTAACACTACATTTCTTCCTCTGGGACCTAAAGTAACTTTAACAGCGTCGGCTAATTTATCAACACCGGCTTTTAGTTTTCGCCGCGCCTCTTCTTTATATTTAATTTGTTTAGCCATAAAATTTCGCGATTTTATTCTAAAATCGCGAGTATGTCTTCTTCCTTAGCAATAAGGTATTCTTTGCCATCGACCTTTATTTCATTTGGACCATATTTAGTAAAAAGAACAACGTCTCCTTTTTTAACTTCCAAAGGAATTTTTTTGCCAGACGAAAGTAATTTGCCGGGTCCTACAGCAATTACTTTTCCTTGCTCTGGTTTTTCTTTTTCCGCAGTATCAGGGAGAAAAATTCCTGATTTTGTTCTTTCAGTTTGATTAATTGTTTCAATTAAAATGTGATCTGATAATGGTTTAATCTTCATATTTGTTAATTTGTTAATTTGTTAAGTTTAGCAGTCCCGACCTTTAATTGCTAATAGGTTTATTTTAATTTTTAAATAAATAATTGTCAAGAAATAATATTATCCTAATCTACAAATGATATCCTAATCTACGAATAAAATCTTTAGAGGTCGGACCTCGTAGGATTTAAATTTGTGCCAAAATAGATAAATTGTTAAAAAGCCCGAACAGCACGCACACAGCGTGTGGTATTCTTCTCGCTGCTGTACTGGGTGCCATTGGAGAAGTTCTGGCTCCGCGCCTGATTGTTACCTTGATAGGCCAGACCTGACGAACTCCAATAGTAGCTATCAGCAAAACCGCCAACACCGTAGACTTTCAGGTTTGTGTACATCAAGTTAAGTTCATCTTGTGATGGAAGAAACCAGTCGTCGTAGGTGATACCGTTATTAACGATACTTAAATCCGCACATCGATCTGCGGCTTTGTTAGGTAAAGGATCATCGGCTATTATAACAAGCGTATTTTGATAACCAGTTCCGATTGCTGTTCCATCAGCCCAAACAAAAAGAGGGTATGTTCCCCATACACTATTGGCCTGGTCGCTGGGAGCCGCTTCCAGATATCGCCAGCTCGGGCTACCAGAATAACTGCCTTTGTCGTAAAATATCAATCCGCCTGCGGGGCCGGTATCGCGAAGATTATAATATAAAGAACTCCCTACTTCATAACGATCACTCCTATCTCCTCCGTCATTAGTCATTTTATCTCTATAGGTTTTGGATTCTAAGACACAATCTAATTCAAAGTTAGTTCCATTAGAGAGAAAGGTATAATAGTAGGAACTATTGTTTTTCGGGTCTATTGGTAAAGATGGTATGGAAGAACCTAAGGTTGAAGAAGTGAAATCAA
>PEWP01000027.1 GCA_002779425.1 bacterium (Candidatus Gribaldobacteria) CG07_land_8_20_14_0_80_33_18
TGTCCTGGCTGAGTACATCGGTAACAAAATGCTGTTACTTGTTAATGTGTCCTCATAATACTGAAATGGTGTTTTATTGTCCAATGTCTGATGTTTACGATGAAAGTTGTACTCAACCAACCATTCGGTCAGGGCAATATTCAGCTTGTCACAATCCGTTGTGAAATTACTATCGTTCAGCCACTCATATTGCAATGTTTGATTGAATCTCTCAACCACAGAATTATCTTTTGGAGTCCTCGGCCTGGAAAACCAATGGAGTATTTCAAGCTCGGCTAGAGCTTGTTCAAACTCAGCATAGAATTCGCTACCGTTGTCTGTTTGGATGTTTGAGATCTTAGCGTCAATGAGATAATGAAGCCGATAAAGAAAATCCTTGGCTGACCGTGATGATTTGTTTTTGTAGCTTCTGGCATAAGCGATCTTACCGTGATGGTCTATGGCAGTTAGAATATATCTCTTTGCGGACCCCCAATATATGACAATAGTATCGAGATGGAATAGAAACCAATGCTCTTCTTTTATTTCTAACTTTTGGATGCGATTCTTTTTGACTTGATGCTTGAGTTTCTTCTGTAATTTGTCTTGTTTATCCTTATCCGGATAGAGACAGAAGTGTCTGATAACTCGTTCTATTTTCCACGTTGAGATAGTTTCTCCGTATTCATCAAAATAGTAATCTTTGAGCTTCTTTTTACCGTAGTGTATATATTTACGGCGAAGCTTTTTTATTCTTGTTTGCTCTTCGATTGTAACGGTCCACTTTCTTTTGTTGATCGGGGCTTTGGATTCATCTTCCAGCTTGTGGATGAGACCGTTATCAAATCGTTTGTGCCACTTGTAGAAAGTCTTGGCAACAATAGCAAAGTGTTTAGCTGTGGCATAGGCATCCTTATCGCCAACTGTTTCATAAAAGATCATCCACTCTAAGCGCAGGAGCGCCTTGGCGGATAAATCCATGTCAGCCGCTAGCGCTCTCCAGCGAGAGACATTATCCATGAGCTCAATTGGCTTACGATGCCAATAGTTTTCCCGAAATATCGGTTGAATTATGTTGGGCGGACTAGTCGAGAATACTTTCATCATCGGTTCCTTTCTCTAGCTGATTCAAAGATTGAATCATACCAGATTTGTTACCGATGTATCTCAGCCGCCGCACAATATTAATTTATTTTGTTTTTGATATAATAAGACTATATGAGGAGGGGTATGAAAAAAACTCTTATTTTTGCGATAATAACGGCATCAGCTATTATTTTTTCCGGTTGCACCCCTAAAGCCACAACATCCACATCAGATCAAACAGGACAGACAAGTGCTACCGCTACAGCTTCTCCTGGCGAGCAAACAGTTTTCGATCCAACCCAAAATATTCTCGCCCTCGAAGACACTTTTTCTA
>PEWP01000025.1 GCA_002779425.1 bacterium (Candidatus Gribaldobacteria) CG07_land_8_20_14_0_80_33_18
AGCGAAGTATTGGCCCAGGTGGTGGAATTGGCAGACACGTTAGCTTCAGGAGCTAATGCCGAAAGGTTTGGGAGTTCGAATCTCCCCCTGGGCATAATTGCCTAAATAAACTTTGAATATGGAAAAAATTTCAAAACAACAAAATCTGCGAATTATTCCTTTGGGCGGCTGCGAAGAAGTCGGCAGGAATATGACCGTCTTTGAATACGGAAACGATATTGTAATTATAGATATGGGCATTCAATTCCCAGAAGAGGATATGCCCGGTATTGATTACGTAATTCCCAATGTAGAATACTTAAGAGGGAAGGAGAAAAGAATCCGGGCGGTTTTGTTTTCACACGGACATCTGGACCACATAGGAGCCGCTCCCATTCTTTTGAAAAAATTGGACAACCCTCTTATTATCGCTAGACCGCTGACAATAGAAATGATTAAAAGACATCAGGAGGATTTTGAGAGAGGAAGTTCAAAAAAACTAAGAACTATGTACATCAAAAACATCCAAGATAAAATCAACCTTGGAAACTTTCAGGTAGGTTTTTTCCCCGTTGACCATTCAATTATGGATGCAGTCGGCATAATCTTAGAAACTCCCCTGGTCAGCATTGTGCATCCGGGTGACTGGGTAATAAAACATAAACCCATAGACAAAGAAGAAATAAAATATACCGAACTGTCAAAATTAAAAAGACCAATCATTCTCATGCTTGAAAGTTTGGGAGCTATTAACCCAAAAACGCCAGTGACTGAAGAACAGATGCTAAACAATCTTTATAAACTTATTTCTCCCGCTCCCGGCAGAACCATTATAACCACTTTCTCTTCCCAAATTCTAAGAATAAAACAAATTTTAGAGTATGCTTCCAAAATAGGGAAAAAAGTTGCCTTGGACGGTTTTTCTATGAAATTAAACATGGGAATTGCCGAAAAACTGGGGTATCTCAAAGCGGAAACAATAAAAGATACCATTATCCCAACGGAAAAAATAACAGATTTCCCGGACAATAAAATTATCATTATCTGCACCGGCGGCCAGGGAGAAGAAATGTCGGCTCTGCCCAGAATTGTCAGCGGCAACCACCGATTTATTAAAATCAGAAAAAATGATACTGTTATTTTTTCCTCGTCGGTTATTCCCGGAAATGAAAGAACAGTCCAGCGCCTGAAAGACAACACCTATCGACTTTCAGATTATGTTTTCCACACCGATATTATGGATGTCCACATTTCGGGCCACAGCAACATTCAAGACGTCAAAGAAATAATAAGCCAAATTAAACCAGATTATTTTATCCCGGTTTACGCCAATCATTTTATGCTCAAAGAAGCCGCGAAAATCGCTTATGGCTTGGGCTTTCCGAAGGAAAGGGTACTTGTCCCGGATAACGGATCAATAATAGATGTAGATACACAAAGTGTGAAAATGCTGAAAGAAAAAGTGCCTTCAAATTATGTAATGGTAGATGGTTTAGGAGTGGGAGATGTGGGAGAAATAGTGTTGCGGGATAGACAAAATTTAGCTCAAGATGGAATGTTTGTTATTATTGCCGTAGTGGATAGACAAACTGGAAAAGTTAAAGGTTCTCCTGATATAATATCAAGAGGATTTGTTTATTTACGGGAATCCAAAGAACTGTTAAAAAATGTAAGAAAAAGAACAATAAATATAGTTGATAAAGCGGCTAGTTCTGGAGGAGCGGTAAATTGGGTCTATGTAAAAAATGAACTACGGGATAAAATTGGCAAATTTCTTTTTTTAAAAACAAAAAGAAGACCAATGGTGTTACCAGTGGTTATAGAGGTATGAGAATATTTTCGGGTATTAGACCAACGGGAGAATTGCATATTGGAAATTATTTAGGAGCAATAAAACAATGGCTCGCTTTGCAAAAAAGAGCGGAGTGTATTTTTTGTATTGTTGACCTCCATGCTATCACCACCCCCTATGAACCAAAAGAATTACAAAAGAATATCAAAAAATTATTTATCGCCTATTTAGCTGCTGGTTTAAACCCTAAAAAATCTATTTTTTTCATCCAATCGCAAATAAAAGAGCACTCGGAACTGGCTTGGCTTTTGGGAACAATTACTCCTTTAGGAGAACTAAAACGAATGACCCAATTCAAAGAAAAAGCGAAAAAACATCCTGAATACATTAATGTCGGATTATTGAATTATCCGCTTTTAATGGCTTCTGATATTTTAATTTACAACACAGATTTAGTGCCGGTTGGCAAAGACCAGCAACAACATGTGGAGTTAAGCCGATTAATTGCCAGAAAATTCAATAATACCTTTGGAAAAGTTTTTAAAGAACCTAAAGTATTCTTGGCAAAATCAGGAGCAAAAATTATGTCTTTAACTGAACCAACAAAAAAAATGTCAAAGACCGATAACCCAAATAGTTCAATTGATTTATTTGATAAAGCAGAAGATATTAGAAAAAAAATAATGGTTGCTACTACCGATTCAGAGAAAATAATTAAATATGATGCTCTGAGAAAACCGGGAATTTCTAATCTTTTAACTATTTACAGCTGTTTTTCAAACAAACCAATTAAAGAAATTGAAAAAGAATTTAAAAACATTGGCTACCGGATTTTTAAAGAAAAATTATCTCAACTATTAATAGAAAAATTGGAAATCTTTCGTAAAAAAGAGAAAGAATTTAAAAATAAAACGGCTGAAATAGAAAAAATTCTCAAACAAGGAGAAAAAAGAGCGCAGATTATTGCTTCTGCGACGATGAAAAAAGTAAAAGAAAAAATGGGCTTGTCTAAATGACCAAGCCCATTTTTTTAAATCATTAGCCGTTTTTTACAAAAAACGGCTAATTTCTTTTTGTCTTTTTCCCATTCAGGAGTATAAAGTTTTTTCACCTTTCCGGCATACTTATCTAACGCAGAAGCAAATTCATTAAGCACTTTCTCTGCTCCTTCATGGGTGGGATACGCCTTACCCTCTTTTACCGATTTTCTTAGCTCATCCGGATTGTCAATAATCTGGCAAGGCAGGTAGCGATTCTCATTAAACGGCTGCCTTCCTCTTCCTGCTTTAAACCAAGGAGAATTAAAACAATCCTCCAGGGATTTATCTTTGACATTGTCAGTTGCAAAATGGCAAAAGATGCAGGGCTCTACATCGCCAAAATTATTGATGTGGCAGAACCCTTTGGCATAAGCAATACAACCATTCACAAACGGCGCGTCGTTCCAGAAATCAACAATAAAGAGAGGTTTTGTTTCTCTAAGACGTTCTCTCTGCTCTTTCATCCAGAACCTTTGTTCCGGAGTCGGCATATCTTCGGGCGTACAGCCGCCAATCGGCATGGCTAAAAAATACCAGCCAACCAAAGCTCCTTTCTCAATCATCAAATCAACGAACGGCTCGCCCATTACTTCAAAGACATTTCCTTGATGGGTAAAACAAGAATAGCCAAAAGGAATTCTTTCTTCTCGGAGAACATCCATTATCGCCACCAATTGTTTGAAAACTCCTTTTCCTCTTCTGGCATCGGTTTTTTCTTCAAACCCTTCTAATGAGATTTGAAGAAAAACATTTCCCAGACTTTTTAATCTTTTGAGATGTTTTTCAAGAAGAGAACCATTGGTAAAAACCTGAAAATAGGAATTAGGATGCATTTCAAACATCTCCCAAATTCCTTCCCAGAAAAATGGTTCCCCGCCTAAAATTGTCCAGAAGGCCGGAGAAAGAAATTTTTCACCCTCATTAATTATTCGGTGAACTACCTCAATAGGCAAATCATCTTTCCTTTCGTATTTGTCAGCATAACAACCAAGGCATTTGAAATTGCACCTCATTGTTGGGCTGATAAGCACAGTATAAGGAGAGCGATCACCGTATTTTCTTTCGTAATTCACAAAACTCTTAGAAGGCCAAATTGAAGGAAGAACCAAGTTCTCAAAGAATTTCTGCCGAAATTCAGGAGACATATTTTCCTGGATCCTCTGCAATAATTTTAAACCTGTCCCTTTGAGAAAAATTCCTTTAGCGTTTTTTAAATTCTGCCGACTTTCATCTTTCCAAATCACTAAAGGAGTAAGCCAAAAAACCGCTTGCCCTAAAATTTTTTCTAAAGATGTTTCCCCTTTTTCAATCTTTCCGTTCAACTGCTTAAACACATTCTTTGCTAAATTTTCTAATATCTTCATATCTTTATCCTCCTTTTTAAAAAATTTTCATCTATGGTCTTTTATTTAATTTTTTAAGAACTAAACCTTATATACGATAAAAAAATGATTCTGTCAAGTTTTGTTTATTATTTTTCTTATTTCTTTTAATTTTTCTTCCATTTTCTTTTTGGTTTTCGCTTCCACTACCACTCGCAGAAGATTCTCGGTATTAGAAGGCCTGGCATTAAACCACCAATCGGAAAAGTCAATTCGCACGCCGTCCAAATGAGAAACCTTATTTTGAGCGGAGCGAAAATCAAGGTTCTTGCCGAAGGCAAGGTTCTTATTGTTTTTAAATTTCTTTTCCAATGCTTCCAGTGTTCTTTTTTTGTCTTTCACCTCTAAATTTATCTGGCCAGAATGGAAATAAACATTAAAAGGGCTCACGAGTTGAGAAATTGTTTTTTTGGTATCAGCCATTTCTTCTAAAATTTTAAAGAAAAGAAAAAACGGTTCTTCGCTAAACCAATTATCTTTAAAATAAAAATGGCCAGAAAATTCAGTGGCAAATACAGCTTTTTCTTTCTGAGCTTTTTCTTTAATAAAAGTGCGACCTACTTTAGAAACAATGGCTTTTCCGCCATTTTCTTCAATAATATCTTTTATAATATTACTGGAACAAATATTATATAAAATTTTTGCTCCCTTATTTTCTTTTAAAATTATCTTTGAGAACAAACAACTTATGAAGTCGGAAGGGATAACTTTTCCATTTTCGTCAACTAAAATAATTCTGTCTCCATCGCCATCAAAGGCGACCCCTAAATCAAGCTTCTTTTTTTTAACAAATTTCTTTAAATAAGAAATATTTATTTCCTCTGAAGGATTAGGCAGATGATTAGGAAAAGTTCCATCCAGTTCAATAAAAAGAGGGTAGACCTTAAAAAGTTTTCTTTTTAAAATTTCTGAAATTAAAATTCCAGTTACGCCATTACCAGTATCCATAGCAACTTTAAATGGTTTTATTTTTTTTAGATTAACTTTTGATAAACTTAAGTTTAGATAATCTTTTAAAACTTTTTTCTTTTGAACGCTCGCTTTGCGCCCGCCGCCTACGGCAGCCTCGCTTCGCTCGGCCACTGGGAAATTCAGCTCACTGCGTTCGCGAATTTCCCGTGCTCTTCGAGCACCTAAGACCATTTTTTTAATTTCTTTTAATCCTCCATTTTCATCGATATCAATTGTTACTGCCTTTCTTTTCACTAATTTAAAGCCATTATCAGAAGGAGGATTGTGGCTCGCTGTCGTCATTATTCCGCCATCGTATTTAAATTTACAAATAGTGAAATAAAACATCGGTGTAGTTGCTAAACCAATGTCAATAATATTTGCCTCACTCTCAACAATACCTTTTATTAAATTCTTATAAAGAGACAAGGAAGAAAGTCGATTATCCCGACCAATAACTACCTGAAGTTTATTTTTTGGAATTTTAAGTTCTGAATTTAAAAATTTAATAAAAGCTCTGCCAATTTCATAGGCAACCTTTTCGTTAATTTCTTGCGGGTATTTCCCTCTTACATCATAGGCCTTAAAGATATTCATATAATTATAATTATAACGCTGCGGCTATTAATTATTTTATAATTATAACAGAAATTTGACATTAAAAAAGGTTTTGCTAAAATTATATATAAAATACTATGAAGAGGTACGAATTGACTTATTTTATTCCACCAATATTAAATAGCGAGGAAGTAAAAAAAATCGTCCAGGAGGTCGATTCATATATTGTTTCAAAGGGCGGCGAGATTGTTAATTCACAATTACCAATAAGGAAAACATTAGTCCATCCTATAAAAAAGCAAAAATCAGCCTATTTAGTCACCTTAGAATTTTATTTTAACCAAGAAAAAATAAGTGAACTAAAAGAAATAGAAAAAAGAAAAGAAATTCTGAGAACGTTTTTAATCGAAAAGATTAAAGTAAAACCAAAAGAAACTAAAATTAAACCTGTAAAATTAAAAAAAGTGTCTCAGAAAAAGGTCGAGGAATTAGAAAAAATTGGAGAGAAAATAGAAGAAATATTTGGTAAATAAATCTATGAATTTGAACAAAGCTTTTGTCTTAGGAAACGTTACTCGCGATCCGGAAACGCGAGCTTTGCCCAATGGTCAAGCAGTAGCCAATTTTTCAATAGCTACTAATCGTTTTTATACCAATAAAAATGGCGAAAAAAAACAGCAAACAGAATTCCATAATATCGTTGCCTTTGGAAAATTAGCCGAAACTTCCGGTCGTTATTTAACGAAGGGCTCATTGGCTTTAATCGAGGGAAGGTTGCAAACAAGGTCTTGGCAAGATAATTCAGGGAATAAACATTATCGAACTGAAATTATTGCCGAAAGATTACAATTAGGTCCGAGATTAGGAACCCAAAGAGCTCAAGAAACTCAAACTAATTCCCAAAAAATAAATCCCCCCATTTCTGAAACTGAAATCCCAATCATTGAGGAAGAAGGAGGAGAAGAAGAAAAAAAAGAGATAAATGTCGAAGACATTCCTTTCTAAGGAATGCATTTCTAAAAATTTCTATGCAGTGTTTTTTTTGCCAACGTAATATAGCGGAAATTGATTTTAAAGAAACAGAAATAATAAAGAATTTTGTTTCTTTATCGGGAAAAATTAAATCCAAGAAAAAAACCGGGCTTTGTTCTTCTCATCAAAGAAAAATAGCTAAAGCTATTAAAAGAGCCCGGCAACTCGGCTTACTCGCCTGAACCAGTGGTTAGTGAGCAGTGGTTAGTTTTTTAATTATTTCTTCTTTTATTTTTTCAATAAATTCTGGATTTTGTTTCAGAAATTCTTTGGCCTGTTCCATCCCTGGGCCAATTTTTTTTCCTTCAAATTCATAAAAGTTGCCGCTTCTTTTAATAACCTCGTATTTCAAACCAGTATTAATAATATCGGCTGTTTTGGAAATTCCTTCATTATAATAAATATCAAATTCAACGATTTTAAAAGGAGCGGCAACTTTATTTTTGACTATCTTTGCTTTAATTCTGGAACCGACAATTTCATCTTTTTGCTTTATTTGGGCTATTCTCTGAAGGTGAATCCTCACTGAGGAATAAAATTTTAAAGCCATGCCGCCTGGTGTTGTTTCCGGATTCCCAAACATTATCCCAATTTTCATTCTGGTTTGATTTAAAAATATTACCAAGGTTTTAGTTTTAGAAACAATGGCAGATAATTTTCTCAAAGCTTTACTCATCAGACGAGCTTGAAGCCCTATTTGCTGGTCTCCCATCTCTCCTTCAATTTCTGCTTTAGGGGTTAAAGCAGCAACCGAATCAATAACAATTGCATCAACTGCTTTTGTTCTTATAAGGGACTCAACAATCTCTAATGCCTGTTCTCCAGAATCAGGTTGAGAAATTAAAAGTTCATCAGTGTTAACCCCAATTTTTTTAGCATAATCAACATCTAAAGCGTGTTCCGCATCAATAAAAGCTCCTATTCCTCCCATTTTTTGAGTTTCAGATAAAATATGAAGAGCTAAGGTGGTTTTACCCGTAGCTTCGTTTCCAAAAATTTCAATTACCCTACCTCTGGGTACTCCGTTAATTCCTAAAGCTAAATCTAAAGAAAGACTACCAGTGGGAATAACATCCACATTAGTTGGTTTTACTTCCCTTAATTTCATTATTGCTCCCTCTCCAAATCTCTGACGAATCTCATCCAAAACTTCTTCTAATTCTTTTTTGTCTTCATCTTTTTTCTTTAACATATATTTTATTATAACTTTTTTTAAAATTTTAATATATTCATTCTAAATTTTCCGCCAACCATCTCCCTGATTTTCGTCTTCAATTTCTTTTTCATATACATTTCTTGGTTTAGCCCCATCAAGTGGTCCGATTAGTCCTTTTTCTTCCATTATATCTAATAATCTTGCTGCTCGGGCATAACCAATTTTCAATCTTCTCTGAAGTAATGAAGCAGAGGCCTTTCCGGCTTCAATTACTACTTTTTTTGCCTCTTCATATAAAGGGTCTTCTTCCAAGGTTAAGAATTCTGAAGTTTCCGGTATTTTTTCTATTTCTTTCTCAATGTCTTCCATTAAAATTTCTTGTTTGTCTGTTTCCGAAGGATTTTCTTTTTGACAAAAATCCACTACTTTTTTTATTTCCTTTAGATTAACATAAATTCCCTGAATTCTTTTTGGTTTTGTTAAGGCGGCATTAATAAAAAGCATATCGCCTTCACCCAAAAGAGTTTCTGCTCCAGCCATATCTAAAATCGTTCTCGAATCAATTTGGGAAGCGACCTGAAAAGCAATTCGAGAGGTAATATTAGCTTTGATAAGACCGGTAATAACTTCAACCGATGGCCGTTGGGTTGCAATAATTAAATAAATCCCCACTGCTCTAGACATCTGAGCTAATCTCACAATTGCCGCTTCAATTTCTCTTCCTTTAGCTGCCATCAAATCAGCCAACTCATCTATAATTAAAACAATGTATGGCATTATTTCCAATTCTTCTTTTCCTTTTCTGGTTAAAATTTCATTGTAATCAATTATGTTTCTCGCTTTCACCTCGGCAAGAAGTTCAAATCTTCTTTCCATTTCTTTTGTCAACCAATTAAGAATATTTATTGTATTTTTTGGGGTAAGAATTACTGGCAGAAGAAGGTGGGGTAAAGAATTATAAATTGGGAACTCAACTCTTTTTGGGTCAATTAAAATAAATTTTAAAATCTGAGGCGAATTTCTATAAATAAGAGATAGAATAATACTATTTAAACAAATAGTTTTCCCAGAACCAGTGCTCCCCGCGACAAGCAAATGGGGCATTTTCCCTAAATCAGCAAAAACTGGAGTGCCGGAAACATCTCTGCCTAAAGAAATTGTTAAAGGATAGGGAGAATTTCTAAAACCAGCTGAACCAATTAAACCACGTAAGCGAATTTTTGCTCGTACTTTATTTGGCACTTCAATTCCTACCGCTGCTTTACCTGGAATGGGAGCCTCAATTCGTAAAGGATGGGAAGCTAAAGCTAAAGATAAATCATTATTGAGGGTAGTAATTTTTGATAATTTTATTCCATCGGCTGGCTTTAAAGTATATTGAGTAACAGTCGGCCCAATATTAACTTCTGACATTTCTACAGAAATACCAAAATTTTGTAAGGTTTTCTTAATTTGAAGACAATTCGCTTCAATATCGCCGCTTGATGGCTTTTCTTCATCTTCTTCTAATAATTCTAAGGGAGGAGATTTATATTTCCCAAAAGAAGAAGAGGTAAATTTTAAAGGTTGAAGGTCTATTTTTTCAGGCTTTTCAAAAAAGTCCTGTTTCATTTCTTTCTCCCGTTTAATTAATGGTTCAATGGTTTTAATTTTAAAATAAGATTCTTTTTCAATTTTTTCTATTTTTGATTCTTCTGGTTTTATAAGTTTCTTATGAGGTAAAAACTCCCAGAAAATCAAAACGCCTATTAAAATTAAAGCAGAAAAAACAAAAAAAGATATCCAAAAACCAAAATAATAAGAGAAAGGGAAAGAAAGGAAATAACCCAACCAACCACCGTATTTTTCTTGAAGTTGATAACTGCCAAAAATGCCGGAAAATCCTAAAATTAAAATAAAAATTGCTATAAAGATAGGGGAATAAATTCTTTTTTTCTCCGGTTTAAGAAATATCAATCCTCCTAAAGAAAAAAGCAAGGGAATGATAAATATTGCCCTTCCTATTAAATGATAAATTCCTTCAAAAATTAGCTCTCCTCCCTTGCCGGCTCTATTAAAAAAAGAAAAAACAATAATAACGGCAGATAAAAACATCAAAATAGCTAAAGTCCATCTTCTTAATTTAGAAGTCAAAATTGGATATTTCTCTTTTTTTTCTTTTATCCGCCCGTTGGCGGATTTATTTTTCTTAGCCATGTTTTTTATACCCCGTGCCTGCCGGAATCAATTTCCCTAAAATAACATTCTCTTTTAAAGAATATAACTTATCTTCTCTTCCTTCAAGAGCAGCTTTTATTAAAACTCGAGAAGTTTCTTGAAAAGAAGCAGCGGCTAAGAAACTAGCTGAGGTTAAAGCTATTTTTGAAATACCAAGGAAAACTGGGATACCTTTGGGAGGATTTTTATCTTGGAGCTTTAATTCTTTTTTTGTTTCTTCAAATTCAGTCCGAGTAACAATTTGGCCAGGCAACCAAAAACTATCTCCGCCATCTTTAATTCTAATTCGAGAAAACATTTGATTGGCTATTGTCTCAATATGTTTCCTATGAATGTCTACCCCTTCGGCAATATAAATTTTTTGGACCTCTTTAATAATATAGCGTTGAGTCTCTTCTTTACCTTTTGTTTTATAAAGTTTTTTTAAATCTAAATTTCCTTCACAGAGCTGCTGTCCTTTTTTTATTTTCTCACCATTTTTTACCCAAATTGCTACTCCTTGAGGAATCTCATATTCAACTATTTTCTTTTTATCATTTTCTTTAAAGCTAATTTTGATAATTCTATTTTTATTGTCTATGTCTTCTACTTTTCCATCAATTTCGCTCATTTGAGCTAAACCTTTTGGTTCTCTAAGTTCAAAAATCTCCTCTACTCGAGGAAGTCCTTGAGTAATATCTCCCCCACCAGCCACTCCACCATAATGAAAGGTTCTCATTGTTAACTGAGTTCCTGGTTCTCCAATTGATTGAGCAGCAACAACCCCTACCGCATCACCTATATTCGCTAATTTATTTCTTCCCATTTCCCAACCATAACATTTTTGGCAAATACCTCTGGTTGCTTTACAACTTAAAGGAGAACGGACTCTTATTTGTTTAATTTGAGTTTGATTAATTTTTTTAGCTTTTTCCCGATCTATTGTTTCATTTTTCTTTATTATGCCTTTAATATCTTCCAACGATATTCTACTAACAAGTTCAAAAGTAAAATCTTGACCAATTTCCTCGGCATCGCTTCGGTAAAGAATTGTCCCCTCTTTATCAGCACAATCTTCTTCACTAATAATTACTTCGTTAGCAACATCAACTAATCGACGAGTAAGATAACCAGAAGCTGAAGTCCGCAACGCAGTATCAACTGTTCCTTTTCTCCCCCCATGAGTAGAAATAAAGTATTCCAAAACATCAAATCCTTCTTTATAACAGTGTTTTATTGGCAATTCAATTATTTTTCCAGCGGGATTAATTACTAATCCTTTCATTCCGACCATTTGAATTAGTTGAACCCACCCACCTCGAGCCCCAGAACCAACAATTGAATGAACGGGTCCATCCTTAGGCAATGTCTCATATACTAATTTCTCAACTTTTTGTTTTGTTTGCTGCCAAACTCCAATTGTTTTAGATCTCTTTTCTTCTAAGGTTAGAAATTCTTTTTTGAAATAATTTTCAATTACATCAATTTCTTTTTCAGCTTTTTCAATTAATTCTTTTTTCCCTTTAGGCACAATTAAATCATCCATTCCCAAACTTATTCCAGACAAAGTTGAATATTCAAATCCTAATTCTTTAATCCGGTCTAAAATTTCAACGACCTCTTCTTCACTATGTTTTCCCATTAAATCAGTAATAATTTGGGAAAGAATTTTTGAATCAACAACTAAATTTAGATATTGATAATCATCTGGCAAGATAGAATTAAAAATAATCCGACCACAATTAGTTTCAATCAGTTTTAGTTTATTAAATTTGAACGTTTCGCTTCGCTTAAGAGTATTTTCAGGAATTTTAATTTTTGCCCCTAAAGAAATTTTGCCTAACTCATAATTTAAAATAACCTCTTCAGGACTAGAAAAAATCTTTCCCTCTCCTTTCTCATTTTCTTTTATTTGAGTTAAAAGATAACAACCAAGAACAATATCCTGTTGAGGAACAATAATTGGAGTCCCGGTAGCTGGTTTTAAAAGATTTTTAACTGAAAACATCAATGTTTTAGCTTCTTTTTGGGCTTCTTCTGATAATGGGACATGAACTGCCATTTGGTCGCCATCGAAATCAGCATTAAAAGCGCGACAAACTAAAGGATGAATTTTTATTGCTTCACCTTCAATTAAAATTGGTTTAAAAGCTTGAATACCAAGTCGGTGTAAGGTTGGAGCCCGATTCAGTAAAACTAATTTATCGGCTACTACTTCTTCTAAGGCAGCAAAAACTTCTGGAGTTCCTTCTTCAATTAGTTTTGTCGCTCCTCTTATATTATAAGCTAATTCACTATCTAAAAGTTTTTTTATGACAAAAGGTTTAAAAATTTCTAGGGCTAATATTTTAGGAATTCCGCACTGAGAGAGTAAAAGCTCTGGACCAACAGCAATCACTGACCTACCCGAATAATCTACTCTTTTCCCTAATAAATTTTTTCTAAAGCGGCCTTGTTTTCCTTTTAAAATATCGGCTAAAGATTTTAATAATCGTCTTCCTCCAGTGGTAGCAGTAGTTGTTTGCCCTTTTCTCATTCCATTATCAAGTAAAGCATCAACTGCTTCTTGTAACATTCTTTTCTCATTTCTAATAATTACTTCTGGAGCAGAAATTTCTAATAAATATTTTAAACGATTATTGCGATTAATTACTCGACGATATAAATCATTTAAATCAGAAGATGCGTATCTTCCACCATCTAATTGAACCATTGGCCGAAGATCAGAAGGTAAAACGGGCAAAATTTCTAAAAACATCCATTCTGGTCTAATTCCTGCTTTTTCCATTGCTCGGAAAAATCTTAATCTTATTAGAGTCTTTTTATAAGAAACTGGTTTTGTTTCTTTTAAATCTTTTTCTAATTTTTCTATTTCTTTTTTTAAATTAATTTCTTTAAAAATATTTCGCAATGTTTCTGCGCCTGTTCCGGCTTCGAAAATTTCTCCGTATTTTAAAGATAATTCACGATATTCTGTCTCCGCTAAAACTTTCAATGGTTTTATTAACAAAACCTCTTCTTTTGTCCTATCTCTCGCTATCCTTAATTCCTCTAACGCTTTCTTTACCACTTCCTTACTTTTGACTTTTGACTTTTGACTTTTGACTTTATTTTTGTATTCTTTCTCAATCTCTTCTAAAATTTTCTTTTTTGCCTCTTCATTTACTTTTTTAATAATGTAAGCAGCGAAATAAATAATCTTTTCTAATTGAAGCATTGGAATATCCAATACCATTCCAATCCTTGAAGGCATTCCTCGTAAAAACCAGATATGACTACAAGGGCTAGCTAAACTTATATGGCCCATTCTTTCCCTTCTAACCGAACTTCTGGTTACTTCTACTTGACATCTATCACAAATTATTCCTTTATATCTAATTCCTTTATATTTCCCGCAATAACATTCGTAATCTTTTGTTGGACCAAAAATCTTTTCACAAAAAAGACCATCTTTTTCCGGTTTTTGAGTTCGATAGTTAATGGTTTCTGCCTTTATTACTTCTCCATGCGACCACTTTAAAATTTCGCCAGAAGAAGCAAGTTTTATTCTAATTGATTTAAAATCGCTTACATACATAATTTAATTTTTAATTTTTAATTTCTAATTTTTAATAAATTTTCAATGAAACAATTTTCAATTAAGGAGCGAAGGAACTAATTTTTATGGAGCATCCGCAGGCAAATTGCATGGTTTCGCCGAAGGCGAAAATTTGCCGAGGACATAAGCTTTGCTTCTCGCTGGGAAGCAAAGCGGCTCCTAAAAATTATGTTCCTGAGCGAATCATTTTTCTTTTATTTCAATACTCAGCCCTAAGGATTTCAATTCGGCTACTAATAAGTTAAAAGAGGCAGGAACATTAGGACTCTTTATCGGCTCTCCTTTTAAAATTGCCTCATAAGTAGTTGCCCGACCCGGAACATCATCGGATTTTATTGTTAACATTTCCTGTAAAGTATAAGCTGCCCCATAACCTTCCAAAGCCCAAACTTCCATTTCTCCGAACCGCTGACCGCCAAATTGAGCTTTCCCCCCCAAAGGCTGTTGAGTAATCAAAGAATAAGGACCAATAGAACGCATATGAATTTTATCCTCCACCATATGAATCAATTTTATCATATACATATACCCAACTGTAATTTTTTTAGGAAATGGCAAACCAGTTCTACCATCGTAAACAGTTATCTGCCCCGTCTCGGGTAAATCAGCTCTTTTTAATTCTTTTTTAATATCTTCTTCGGTCGCTCCTAATAGTCCTGGAGTAATTGCCAAATATCCTAACTTTTTTGCTGCCCAACCTAAGTTTGTCTCTAAAATCTGACCAAGATTCATTCGAGAAACTACTCCTAAAGGATTTAAAACAACATCAATAGGTGTTCCGTCTTCCAAAAATGGCATCTCTTCTTCTGGTAAAATTTTTGCTGCTACTCCTTTATTTCCATGACGTCCAGTCAATTTATCTCCAACTTTAATTTTTCTAATTTGACCTATTTCCACTTGAATTCGTTTAATTACTCCTGGTTCTAATTTATCACCTCTTTTTCGGGAAAAAACTTTAACCGAAATCACCCTTCCTTTTTTGCCATACTCCATCTTTAATGAGGTATCTTTTATTTCTTTTGCTTTTTCACCAAAAATAGCCCGTAATAATCGTTCTTCAGCTGTTAAACCTGTCTCTCCTTTTGGAGAGATTTTTCCAACTAAAATATCTCCTGGGTTCACTTCTGCCCCAATTCTAATAATTCCTTCTTCATCCAAATCTTTTAATTTTTCCTCAGAAACATTAGGAATATCACAAGTGGTAACCTCCGACCCTAACTTTGTTTCTCTAACATCGCAAATAAAATCTTCAATATGAAGAGAAGTAAAAATATCATCTTTTAGCAATTTTTCTGAAATACAAATTGCATCTTCAAAATTTCCTCCCCGTAATGGTAAAAAAGCAACTAAAATATTCTTTCCCAAAGCCAACCTCCCTTTATCAATAGCAACACCATCAGCTAAAATTTCTCCTTTTTTTACTTTTTGACCAATTTTTACTATCGGTCTTTGATGAAAACAAGTATATTGATTAGAACGAATAAAATTCCGCAAATGATAAACAATCTCTCCTTTTTTGGTTTTAACTTTAATAACTGAGGCATCAACATAAGAGATGAGCCCATCGTCTTCGGCTATCGCTTCTTCACCTGAATCATAAGCTACTTTTCTTTCTGTCCCAGTACCTACTAATGGCGCTTCTGGCATTACTAATGGTACAGCTTGACGCTGCATATTAGAACCCATCAAAGCTCGATTGGCATCATCATTTTGTAAAAAAGGAATAAGGGCAGCAGTAACACTAATCGGTTGTTTTGAGGAAACATCTATAAAATCAATTTCAGTTTTTTTCACCATCACTGGTTCTCCCTTTTTTCTTGCTTCTACTTCTTCTCCTAAAATTTCTCCTTTTTCCGAAATTTTTGTACCAGCATGAGTAAGATTATATTTCTCTTCTTCAAAAGCATTAAGATATTGAATTTCTCTTGTAACTTTTCCGTTTTTAACTTTGAAATAAGGGGTTTCAATAAAGCCGTAAGGATTAACCCGAGCAAAACAGGCCAAATGATTAATTAAACCAACATTTTGTCCTTCTGGTGTTTGAATAGGACAAATTCTACCATAATGACTAGGTTGAACATCTCTAACTTCAAATCCAGCTCGCTCTCGAGTTAATCCTCCTGGTCCAGTAGCAGTTAATCTTCTTTTATGTTCTAAAGCGCTTAAGGGATTTTCACCATCCATAAATTGAGCAAACTGTGAAGAACTAAAAAATTCCTGGACAACGCTCATAATCACTCGGGGATTAATAAGTTGAACTGGCATCAATGTTTTTGGGTCTAAAGTCGACATTCTATCTTTAATCACTCTTTCCATTCTCATTAATCCTATTCTTAAACGATTCTGTAAAAGTTCAGCTAAAGTTCTTACTCTTCTATTCCCTAAATGATCAATCTGATCTGGTTGAGCTCCGGGAGTATTGTTTAGTCTGATTATCTCTCGAATAATAGCAATGACATCTTGAAGGGTCAAAACTCTATCTTTTTTTTCAATTTCCTTCTCTTTTTTAGGTTTTAATTCTTCTAATCTTTGCCACATTTTCCATCTTCCAACTTTAGACAAATCATAGCGAGAAAAATTAAAAAACATATTCCAAATTAAATCTTTAGCAGCATCAGGACTGGCGAATTCTCCTGTCCGCAGTTTTCTATAAATCTCAATCAAGGCCTCATCTTGATTATGAGCGTCATCTCTTTTTATTGTTTTTTCAATATAATTTATTTCTTTTTTTTCAACATCCTTAAAAGTTTTTTTTAATTCTCCATCTTTTGATAAACCAAAAGCTCGTAATAGAGTAGTAGCTGACACTTTTCTTTGTCGATTTATTCGAACGCTAATTACACCAGAATTCTCAGTATCAAGTTCCAACCAAGCCCCTCTGTAAGGAATAATTTTTGCTCCAAAAAAATTTTTCCCTTGAAAATTTCTGGAAGTAAAAAAAGCACCAGGAGAACGAATAAGTTGAGAAATTACTACCCGTTCTACTCCGCTAACAACAAAAGTGCCGTTCTCGGTCATAAGTGGAAAATCAGTAAGAAAAATTTCTTGTTCTTTTACTTCTTTTGTTTTCAAATTGCGGAGAATAGCTTTAACTCGAAGTGAAGCATCAAAAGAATCATTATTTAATCTTGCCTCTAAATAATTTTTATATTTTGGCTTACCTAATTTATAATCAGTAAAACTAAGCTCCCAATGAAGCCGGGTATAATCACTAATAGGAAAAATTTCCTCGAAGAGTTCTTTTAAAGTATATTTCCAAAAATATTCCCAAGTTTCCTTTTGTAATGACAAAAGAGAAGGCAAATGAAAAGAAAGTTTAGATTTTGAAAAGACTTTTACTTCCATAAAGTTGCTTCGCTCGGGCATCCTGCCTCAAGGAGCACGCAGTCGGCTTAAGTGATAAAACAGGGATTATTTTCAGCCGCTGCTATTACTCGCCAAGCTTCCTTGATATTTTAAAAATACAATTCTTTATCTGGCGCTTGGCTCCGTAATGCTCCTTTCAGCAGGAATGCCCTCGCTCCTTTTATTAGTTTTAAAATTAAAAAAAACAAAAAAGAATCCTCTTCTTTAACAAGGTTTATATTTAATTTATAAATGCAAATAAAAAATTAAAGAAATTTTCACAATCAGTTATATATTTTATATTTTCTTTTTTAAAATGTCAAATGCCTAACCATAAACTTTTATACTTTGGATGAGCCCTAAACCAAGATAAAAAGATAAAAGCTGCGACCCTCCATAGGATACTAACGGAAGGGGAACTCCAATAATTGGTAAAATTCCGAAAGACATTCCAATATTTATAAAACTTTGAATAAAGAAAAAGAAGGCGAAACCAGAAGCAAAAAGACGGGAAAAATTATTAGAAGAATAAAGAACTATTTTAATTATTCTCCAGATAAAAATCAATAAAAAAAGAAAAAGGAGGGAAATTCCTAAAAAACCTGTCTCTTCAGCTATCGCAGAAAAAATAAAATCAGTTTTGGGTTCTGGTAAAAAACCTGATTGGGTTTGCGACCCCTTGCCAATTCCCTTCCCTAAAATCCCTCCCGAACCAATAGCAATTTTGCTTTGATTAATATTCCAAGAAATTCCTCGAGGGTCTAATCTCGGATTCAGAAAGGTTATTACCCTTTGTTTTTGATAATCTTTCAATAAAAAGAACCAAGAAAATGAAAAAATTAAAGAAAAAATTAAAAGTAAAATCAAAAAGTGAGAAATTTTTATTCCCGAGAACATAATAACACTAAACCATAAAAAAATCAAAAGAAGACCTGACCCTAAATTAGGTTGAAGAAAAATTAAAAAAAATGGAATAAAAGTATAACCAAAAGAGGTGAGAAGATGCCGAAAATTATAAATTTCAATATGATATTTTGAAAAATACCTGCTTAACAATAAAAGTAAAATAATGGCCAAAAAGGGAATGGGGTCAAAAGAAAAAGGACCGATTCTATACCATCCCTTTATTCCTCTAATTTCTTGAGCGAAAAATAAAAGACCTAGCAATAAAAAGCAAAAAATAATATATAAGCTAAAAATTAAATAAGAATTAGCTCGCAAAGTACGGTAATCAAAAAAACTAAAAAAAAGCATTAAAAAGAATCCGATAATAAAGAAAAAAAGTTGTTTTTTAAAAAAAGTGAAGTCGCCTGAATTAACAGCCATTCCGTAAATTGAAACAAGCCCAAAAGAAGTTAAACAAATTGCCGAAATAACTAAAACCCAATCAATTTTTTTAAAATGGCCAATGAATGTCATAATAACTTTAAAAACTCTTTTTCCGATAAGATTTTTATTCCTAATTCTTTTGCCTTTTTAAATTTTGAACCAGGTTCTTTACCTGCCTGCGCAGGCGGGCCTGCAATTACAAAATCCGTGTCTTTTGAAACTGTCTCAGAAATCTCTCCTCCTAACAACCGAATTTTTTCTTTGGCTTTATCTCTGGTTAAGGTTTCCAATTCACCAGTTAAGACAAAAATCTTTCCCCGTAATTTTTGTTCTTTGTTCTTTGTTCTTTGTTCTTTTATTTTTATTCCCGTTTTTTTTAACTGCTCTAAAAAATTTAAATTTCTTTTATCTTTAAACCACTTAAAAATTGATTTAGCTACTACTGGACCAATATCTTTTATTTTTTCTAAATCTTTTAATTCAGCTTTTCTAATGTTTTTTAAAGAACTGAATTGTTGAGCTAAATCATAAGCGGTTTCTTCCCCAACGTTTCTAATCCCTAAAGCATAGATTAATCTCGGTAAAGTAATTTCTTTTCTTGATTGAATGGCATTAATTAAATTTTGGGCCGATTTTTCGGCAAACCTTTCTAACGGAATTAAATCACCTTCTTTCAATTTAAACAAATCACTGGGGTCCTGAGTCAAACCCTCTTCAATTAATTTATCAATAATTTTGGGACCTAAACCAGCAATATCAAAAACGCTTTTGGAAACGAAATGATGAAAATATCTTCTTTGTTTGCCAAAACATTTTAGATTGGGACAACGAGAAACCACCTCTCCTTTGGACTTGATAATTTTGGAACCACAAAATGGACATTTGTCTGGCATTTTAAATTCTTTTTCTTTACCGATACGCAATTCAGGCAGGACCTTTATAATATCAGGAATTACATCGCCAGCTCTACCAACAATAACCGTATCTTTTATTTTTAATCCCAATCTTTTTATCTCATCTTCATTATGAAGGGTCGCCCGAGAAATCGTTACTCCTCCCACTTCAGTTGGTTTTAAAATAGCGACTGGGGTTAAAGCGCCCGTTCTTCCTACTTGAACTTTTATATCAAGAACAACAGTTGTTGCTTGCTTCAAAGGAAATTTATAAGCAACAGCGGCCCGAGGACTTTTGCCCACAATACCAAGTTTCTCAAAAATTTTATTATCATTGATATTGACAACAATCCCGTCTATTTCATAGGGTAATTTTTCTCTATTCTTTTCTAAAAAGCGATGATATTCAAAAACTTCTTTTAAATTTTTGCAAGAGCGGCAATATTTATTATTGGTTTTAAAACCTAAGGATTGAAGAATTTGATGTTTTTTTTGGTGAGTTTTCTGTTCTAAATCGCTAACTAAATCATAGATATTTGAATCTAATTTTCTGGAAGCAGTAATTTTAGGGTTTAATTGTCTAATAGAGCCGGCAGCTAAATTTCTGGGATTGGCATAAAGGGGAAGGTTTTTTTTCTTCTGTTCTTTGTTTATCTTTTCAAATTCGGCTTTTCTAATAATCACTTCGCCCCTGACCACTATTTCTTTTACTTTGAACGCTCCGCTTCGCTTCGCTATAAACTCTGCTTCGCTCCGTTTTAAATTTTCTTTTTCTTCCAACCTTAAGGGAATGGCTTCAATAGTTTTTAAATTTTGAGTAACATCTTCACCGATTATTCCATCCCCGCGGGTTAAACCAGTTTTTAAAATGCCATTTTCATAAACCAGTTCAATGGCTAAACCATCCAGTTTTGGTTCGCAAAAAAAATCAATTTTTTCTTTTTCTTTTGGTAATAAAAGTTTTTCATTTCTCTCCAACCAATTTTTCATATCTTGTTCAGAAAAAGCATCATTTAAAGATAACATCGGTTGAAAATGTCTTTTTTTTTCAAATTTTTCTAAGGGTTTGCCGGCTACCCTTTGAGTCGGTGAATCAGGAGTAATAAATTCCGGATATTTTTGTTCTAAATCAAAAAGTTCTTTTTTTAAAGAATCAAGCGCTGCTTCAGATATCTCTTGTCTATCCAAAACGTGATAAAGATAGCGATGGTAATTGATAAGCTTTTTAAGTTTTTCAATTCTTTGTTTTGTTTCCGTTTTGTTCATATAGTTTTAAGCGAAGGCGGGCAGAAGCGAAGCAGGATATAAAATGAGCGAGGCAGGGCTGATGAGAAGTGCATTACGGAGCCAAGCTCGAGATAGAGTTTGCGCTTTCAAATAAACTGTTTTTAAGGCTTGGCGAGTAATAGCCGCGGCTGGAAATAAACTTCCTCTTACTGATTAGCCGACGGCGTGCACTTCGAAGCAGCACTGCCGAGCGAATCAGTATTCTATCTCAATTGCTCGATTTGTTTCTTTATAATTGCCGTAAGAAATATGCTTTGAACCTTCAACCGAAACAGTATAGCTTGCTTTTAAATTGTCTCTTATTATAAGTTCACCTGTTACAATTCCAGTTCCATATGGTTCTTTTCTTAAATTATAAAGCGAATGTTCTATCCCGGCATCAGCTGCGTAAAAGGCAACTATTGAATCGCCTAAAGGACTAATTATTTGAATCTCTCCAATTAATAGAACAACCAAACCCAAAATCACTGTCATTGAAACAGTTAAAATTACAATAACTAAATAAAGAGAAATCCCTTTGTTCATATATTTTTAATATTGGACATCTAAATCTCTTTGGGAAATAGTCGCTTGAAGTTTCATTTCTTGCTTTTCCAACGGTTGTTTTGTTGTTATGGTAAAAGCCATTGTGACTCTTGGCTGAATTTCATCATTTTGATTTGCTCCCTCAATTTCAAATTTCAAATTTGATATCTCTAAATTATCCGGAGTTAAAGGAACTGCCTCTCCTAAATTTCCAGCTGTTTTATCAAATGATTTCCTTTCTTTGATTTGATTATTATCCCAAATAAATTCATGACATTTTTCATGATAATCTAAAAATATTATTTTTGATTCCTCGGCATCTGGATTTTCGAAATTATTATATTTTGAAATACAATCTCCATTCATATCTTTTTTTGCCATTCTTAAAACTCGGGAAATATATTCCAAAGTATAAGAAGCATTTGAAGAAATGGTTTGAAGGGCTAAAACTTTTCTTTGTTCTTTAATGACCGAAGTGAAAAGATTAACAGCTCCAGTAATTATAACTGCCAATAAACTCATTGCTATCAAAATTTCAATTAGGGTAAACCCTTTTGTTTTATTTCCAATCATATAAATTGTTTTTAGCAATAAAAGATTCTGTTTTTCCTCCTTTCCCAGGCCAAGTAATTTCAACTGTGATATTTAATTTATCACTTCCTTCAGAAGAAATTGTTATTTTCCTTTTAAATCTACTTTCCATGCCAGATTCGCAATTATAAAATCCCTTACTCTCTTCTCTATCATCAATCTTTAAAAATATATCTCCAAAATCACGCAAAGATGAATCATTATATTGAACAATATAATCTCCATTTCCTAATCCCTCTTTCCAGTTTTTTCCTTGAAGCCAATTTGTATCTCTGATATTTCTGACAATTTCAAATCCTTCCTGGGCAAGATAACTCGCTAAAAATTGGGTGGCATTTAAAGAAGCAGAACTTAAAATTCTGGGAATAGCTAAATAAATTCCCATAATTCCAATTGTGATAATAAAAATAGCAATCAATAACTCAACAAGGGTAAACCCATTTTTTGAAAATTTCATATTATTTTATAACTATTCTTCCGGCATTATTTATTTCAACAGTTTTATTTTTATTATCGCCGAGAGAAAGAGTGACTTCTGCTCTTGTTATTAATTTATCATTGTTAATTAAAGTGGTTGGGTCAGGCGGAATAAAAACAACATTTAAAGGAGAAAGAGATAAAACAGAAATTTCCACTTTTTTTTCTAAAGAAATTGTTTCTACATCTATGTCTCCTTCATTTCTTGTTTTACTATTATCACAATCAGCAAAAATAATGTATTTATTGTTAGATTCAGTATTAAAATAAACTCCGAAGTTTGAAGTTTCGCTTCCATTACATTTTTCTTTTTCCGCTGCCATTGCCATTTCCTGAATCCTTCGTAAATCTTGGGCTAATTTTTGAGCGGATTTTTGAAGCGTAAAATTATCTTGTATTGGACCATAATTAAAAAATAAAGCTGCGCTTAAAGTCCCGATAATTGCCATTGTTATCAATAATTCAATCATGGTAAACCCATTAAAATTTTTTTTCATATATTAAACTGCTAATCTTAAATACCAATTAATAATTTTGTCTCCCCAAAATAGAGCAATAAAAGTGCCTAAAATAAGAAATGGCCCAAAAGGCACCTGGCTTTTTAAAGTTTTTTTGCCGGCAATAATCAATCCAATTCCTATTATAGCACCGATAATAAAAGCAAAAAATAAAGCGACTAAAATATTGGGGAAACTTAAAAAAAATCCCATCAAAAAACCCAATTTCACATCGCCAAATCCCATCCAGCGGCCACGAGATATAAACCAAAGTAAAAAGAAAAATGCCGCCGCTCCAAAACCAGAAAATAAAGGGTTTAAAAAAGGTTTAGAAGTTCCAAATAAACGGTAAATAAAAACTATCAGAATCGCCAAATAAATTACTTTATCAGGAATGAGATAGTATTTAAAATCGTAAACAAAAATAATGATTAAAAAACAGGCAATAATATAAATGAACAATGAACAATGAACAATGAACAATGAAAGGAATAATAAACCAGTAGTTATTTCAACCAAAGGATATTGCCAGGAAATTTTCTTTTTGCAGTAACGGCATTTTCCTTTAAGAAAAATAAAACTCAAAATTGGAATGAGATCAGACCAATTTAATTGATGATGGCAATGAGGGCAATAACT
>PEWP01000044.1 GCA_002779425.1 bacterium (Candidatus Gribaldobacteria) CG07_land_8_20_14_0_80_33_18
TTATTTAGCTGTTCTCCATCAAGGCAAAGATTTTCAAGGATTTTGTCGGGTATTTTTTGAAAAAACGGGGAATTATGGCAATATTAATAAAAATGAAATTAAAGAAGTTCCAACGACGGATAATTATGGAAGATTAATTATGAGTGGCATACCGGACCCCCGTTTAATAGTTTCATCAGCAGAAATTTTCCAAATTGAAAGAGAACAAGTCAATTCTTGTAAAATCATCTTTTATAAAGAACCAAATTATCAAGGTAAAAACTGTACAATATACGGGGACGGGGAATCTTATCTCCAACCACGCCAACCTGAAGATATTGAGAAGTCTAAGACGTGCAACCCAGCAGATGTAATTAAAAATGCTAAATCAATGCAAATTAATGGCAATTGTGCTGTAGTTATTTGGCGATCTACTTTTTTGGGAAGTCTTGGTGAAACATTTCCTCTTCCGGAAGAGTGTCAAACTTTTACTAGTGATGTTCCTGATTTTGGAAAAACCTATCTTGGTATTGGAGGCACAACAAATATCAACTCCTTAGCTATCTATCCTTTAAAATGAAAAGACGAAAAACTCTTTTAATTATTTTTTTTCTTCTTGTTTTTGGTTTAGTTGTTTTTGCTCAAGAATTAGAATATCCAGGAATTCCGGTTAGTAAAAGCGAAACTATCACTGTAACTGAAACCACTACTTTTCCTGAATATGTAAGATACATTTTTTATTGGGGAATTATTATCGGAGCCATTGCTGCTTTGGGCTCTTTAATTTTAGGCGGCTTTCGTTATTTGGTTTCCTCCGGCAATCCGGAAGCGACCAGAGACGCCCAAAATCAAATTTCCTCTGCTATCTTGGGTTTAATTATTTTATTGGCTTCTGGTTTAATTTTTAATACCATTAATCCAAAAATAAAAATACTTAATCTTACTCCTTTAAAATTAAGTTCTTATGTAAAATTAATCGGAGAAAATCAGGAACAAAAAATTGCCATAAGCGTTGCTGACCTGCCAACGGCTTTTAAAAATTTTAAACCAACTCAAGCCGAAATAATCGGAGCAAACATTGAAGCAAGATTCCATACCGGCATTAATTACTTGGATAGTTTTACTCCTTGGGTAAGAACTACCGAAGAAGCTAAAAAAGAAACAGAAAAATATTTGAAAGGGCAAGTTATAAAATCAGTTGAAATAAGATATACCGGTCCAGGAGTTTATATCTATGATAGAGAAAAAGACGAACCGGAGAATAACCGATATCGCAAAGAAATTTCTTTATTTTATAATCTTTCTAATATCCAAGCTGGTTATGGTTGGGAGCCAAAAGACGCCCAATACATTCAAATTAAAAATTTAAAAGAATTAACTAATGTGCCGGAAAGCGGCATAGATTATTTAACTGTTTTATTTTCTAAAGAAGATTTTCAAGGAAATTGTCGGGTCTTTTTTGAAGAAAAAGATAATATAGGCAATGTCCCGGCAGGAAAAATTGTAAAAATCCAACCAGACAATAAAGATGGTTATGGAATAATTTCAGACCCGGTAGCAGGAATTAATTCAGCTAAAATTTTCCAATTAGAAAGAAAAGGAGAATGCCGAGTTGTGCTTTTTAAAAATCCAAATTATGGATATCAAGCTGTAAATGATGTCTGCGTAATTAATTGGGCTATATTAAAACCTGACCGGATTGAAGATTCTTGCCCCGGTTGGAAAGAAACAATGCCTAAATCAATCCAAATTCAAGGAAATTGCGCTGTAGTTGTTTGGGGAGAAAATTCTGCTTTAGAGGGTAATTTTAGCGGCAACTGTAAGGTTTTTACTGATAATATTCCTGATTTGAAAGAAGCTGGCTTTTGGTGTTTCCGTTGGCCTAATCCTTTTAATTCAACTTGTCTCCGAGGTTTAGCTATCTATCCTATTAAATAATTTATTTATTACGAGTTATTTATTGCGAGTTAGATTCAACCCGTCAACCCGCTAACTCGTAATAATCTAATAATTGAATAATTGGTTAAATAATTGGTTTTATTACTATTCTTCTTTCTGGTTCTTCGCCAATACTTTCAGTTTTGACATCTTCTCTTTTTGAAATTTCCAAATGAATTATTCGTCTTTCATAGGAAGGCATCGGAGAAAGTACTTTTTCCTTTTTCGTCAAAGCTACTTCATCGGCTAATTCTTTTGCTAAATCTTTCAAATAATCAAACTTTTTTTTCTTATAATCATTAATATCCAAATTAATAAAAAACATTTCCTTAATTTGTTTTCTTAAAATCCTTAGTAAAAGATGCTGGATTTCTGATAATGTTTGCCCTTCTTTTCCAATTAAAATCTGCGGCTCATCGGTTTCTAAATTTAAAGAAACAGTATTTTCAGAAATTAATTCTACTTTTATTTTCCCAATAAAACCCAATTTTGAAAAAAAATCTTCGGTGATTTTTTTTATTTTTGATAAATTAACCATAAACTTTATTAATTTTATATTGTTCCCAAATTGAAAACAAGGAGGAAACAATCCAGTAAAGTCCGATAACCGAACCAAATTTATAAACAATAAAAACAGCTAAAACAGGAAAAAAATAAAGCATTTGATTTTGAAAAGCTTTGGTAAAACCATCTGTTTGTTTAGCTGTCTCTTTAGGTAGAGCCATTGAAATCTTCGTTTGAAAAAACTGTAAAAAACCTGTGGCTAAAGCTAAAAATATGTTTGGTTTTGAAAGATTGATAATCCCTAAAGAAATAAGGTTAAAAATTTTTGGGTCTAATCCTTTTAAAAAAACTTGGTAAAGGGCAATTAAAATTGGCAATTGTAAAAGTAATGGCAGACAACCGGAAAAAGGATTAATTTTTTCTTTTTGGTAAAGTTCCATCGTTGCTTTGGTTTGTTCTTCTTTATTGTCTTTATATTTTTTTTGGATCTCTAAAATCTTTGGTTGGAGTTTTGTTAAAATTTTTTGATTTTTTAAAGAATAATTTGATAAAGGATGAAGAATAAACCGAATAATTAAAGTTAAAACGACTATGGTTATGCCTAAATCATGTCCTGGTAAATATTTATAAAGAAAAAGTAAAAGATTATATATTGGTTGATAAAAAATTAAATTAAAAAGAGAGTTCATAGAAAATTATTTAACTGGATCAATTCCTCCTTTAAACAAATAATTGCATTTTAATATCCTTTTAAAACAAAAAAATAAGCCCTTGAAAATTCCATATTTTTCAATTGAATTAATGCAATAATCCGAACAAGAAGGATAAAATCGACAATTTTTGGTTAAATAAGGAGAAATAAATTTCTGATAAAATTTTATTGTTAAAATTAAATTTTTTTTAATCATTGATTTTGATAATCTTAGCTTTTTTGAACGCTCACTTACGTTCGCTATAAATCTTTGCGGATTTTAAGAGAGCTTCGACACTCTCTTTAATTTCAGAAAAACTTCTTGTCTTAATTCCTTTTTTCACAAAAAAAACTAAATCATAACCTGAATTTATTTCGTTAATTTTAATTCTTAATATTTCTGAGAGTTGTCTTTTAATTCTATTTCTTTCTACTGCTTTTTTTGAAACTTTCCGACTAATTACCAGCCCAACCCGAACTATCCTTAAATTATTTTTTATAACTTTTAAAAATAAAAAAATATCCCAAAATCTTTCCCCTTTTTTTATTATTTTTTCAAAATCTTTTTCCCCTCTTAATCTATTTTGTTTTTTTAACATACTAAACTGTAAGTCGTTCTCTTCTTTTCTTTCTTCTTCTGGTTATAACTCTTCTTCCGTTTTTCGTCCTCATTCTTTTCAAAAATCCATGACATCTTTTTCTTTTTTTCTTTTTTGGTTTGTAAGTAATAGACATAAATTTTTATCCGCCAGCTGGCAGATTATTTTTATAAGATAACAAAAAAAGTTATTCAAGTCAATAGAAAAATTCACAACTTTTCCCCAAGATATTAACAGGGAGAGATTTTCTATTGATTTTATCTACTATTTATTATATAAAACAAATAGGATAAAATATTTATATCAGCTTACAACTTAATTATGACCAATGAGGAACTCTGGCAAGCCGTTCTTGCCCAAATTCAATTTAATGTTTCCAAGGCAAACTTTGCTACTTGGTTTAAAAACACTAAAATTGTTTCTAAAAACAATGGGGAAACTTTAATTTCTACTCCAAATTCTTTTTCAAAAGAATGGCTTTCTAATAAATATAATAATCTCATTTTAAAAATCCTTCATTCTTTAGATGAAACTGTAAAAACAATAAATTATATTATTCAAACACCTCTGCCGGAAGAAGGGATAAAAATAAAAAATAAAAAAGAAAAAAAAGAAATTAATCCTAATCAAATGGGGTTCGAAGAATTCGAAATTAATCAAAAAACTAATCTTAATCCTCGTTATACTTTCGATAATTTTATTGTCGGTTCTTTTAATGAATTAGCTCATGCTGCCAGTTGGGCTGTTTCTCAAAATCCTGGCTCTACTTATAATCCCTTGTTTATCTATGGCGGGGTAGGATTAGGGAAAACCCATCTTTTACAAGCAGTCGGTAACCTGATTGTGGAAAATTTTTCAGAAAAAAAAATAAAATATTCTCCAACTGCTCATTTTGTTTCTGATATAATTCGTTCAATCCAAAATCATGAAATTGAAAATTTAAAAATGGAATTACAACAAATAGATATTTTAATTATGGATGATGTCCAATTTTTAGCTGGTAAAGAAAAAACTCAAGAAGAATTTTTTCACCTTTTTAATACCTTATATGAAATGAATAAGCAAATAATTCTTTCTTCAGATAGACCCCCAAAAGCTATCCCAGCTCTGGAAGAAAGATTAAGGTCGAGATTTGAAGGCGGGATGATTGCTGATATTGGTTTTCCTGATTTTGAAACCCGTTTGGCAATTTTAAAAGCTAAGTGTGAAGTAAAACAAATAGATCTTTCTTCTGAAATTTTAGAATATATTGCCCTAAATTTAGAGCAAAATATTAGAGAAATGGAAGGGGCTCTAAATCGCTTATTAATTTTCAAAAAAATCAATAATAAAACACCTGATTTGGAAATTACAAAGAAGCTATTATATAATTTAATTAGTTCCCCATCTTTATCAACTAATTTTAAAAAAATTCTTCAAACGGTTGCCCAATTTTTTAATTTAAAAGAAAAGGAGCTTTTTACCTCAACTAGAAAAAAGGAAATTGTTAGACCAAGACAGATTGCCATGTATCTTCTTCGAACAGAATTAAAAGAGTCCTATCCATCAATTGGCAGGAAATTTAACGGGAAAGACCATACAACTGCCATGTATTCCTGCGAAAAAATAGAAAAAGGTTTAGAAAAAGATAATAATTTACAAAGAGAAATAAATTTAATTCGCCAACGTCTTTATTCTGGTTTTTCTTTGGAGTAATAAAAGTGTTATAATGTTGGGGAAAAAGTTGTTAAAAGAATTAAGGAAAATTATTTAAAATTCTT
>PEWP01000016.1 GCA_002779425.1 bacterium (Candidatus Gribaldobacteria) CG07_land_8_20_14_0_80_33_18
CTACAAAAATACAGATTTCCCAGAATCTTTTAAGGCAGAAAAACAAACTTTAACTATTCCTCTTTTTGCTATGATGACCAAAAAAGAGCAGGACTACGTTATTAGAAGTTTATGAGAGAGTTTTATCAAAAGAATAAATTTTTAATTTTAGTTATTTTTTTTGCTTTGGTTTTTCGAATGGGAATTTTATTTTTTACTTCTGATTTCTCGGTTTTTAATTTCCCAGACGAAGCAACTTATGATAATTTTGGCTGGTTGCTTGCTCAAAAATGGCAGGGTGGAGGGGATTTTAATATTATTAAAGAAACAAGTCATATCCAAATTGGTTATTATTATTTTGTGGCAGCGATTTATTTTATTTTTGGCCACGAGCCAATTATGGTTTCTCTCGTCAATATAATTTTAGGGATTTTAGCCGGCTTATTGCTTTATTTTTTAAGCCGAGAGATTTTTTCGGAAAAAACAGCAAAAATTGTTTTGATTTTGTCTTTATTTTGGCCCTCCATTGCTTTTTGGTCAACCCAAAATCTTAAAGACACGCTTCTTTTATTTTTAATGGCAGCGCTTGCTTTATTGTTTTTAAAAATTCTTAACCGAGCACATAATTCTTTATGTGCTACGGTTTATCTTCTGGGCTTTTTAATTTGTTCGGTTGCTCTTTTAAGTATGAGGGCTTATACTTTTTTGCTTTTTGCCGGTTCGTTGGCGCTCGGTTATTTGATTATCGGTTTTAGAAAGTTCAATAAACGCGCGATATTTGCCGGCATATTGCTCATCGTTTTATTAAGCTCCGTTGTTTTATTTCTATCCCAATTCAAAAATCTTCAATGGAATTATTTGACCAAAATAAATTTAAATACGCTTGATTTTATAAGGAAAAGTACGGTTTTGGGCGGTTCTTCTTTTGGTCAAAATATTGAATATCGTTCTTGGGGCGATGTGTTAGCGTTTTTACCGATGGGACTCGCTTACGCTATTTTTTCGCCTTTTCCTTGGCAATTTAAAGAAGGCGGACTTTTTAAATTGGCAGTACCGGAAACAATTTTATGGTATTTAGTTTTATTTTTTTTAATCTACGGAATTTATTTGGCAATCCGCAGCAAAAAATTAGAAGGTTGGTCTTTTATTATTTTTATAGTTATTGCCTTTTTAACTTTTGCTTTATTTCAGGGCAATATCGGCAGTTTATTCCGCCAAAGAGCTCAAGTTTGGTTTTTCGGCTTTATTTTTGCCGGTTATGGTTTTTCGGCTTTTTTGGATTCCAAAAACTATTGTTTTAAAAGGGGCCTTGATATTTTCCTTTCAATTATTGGTTTGATTTTAACTTCTCCGATATTTTTAATAGTTTCTCTTTTTATTTTATTAGATGACGGCAGACCAATTTTTTATCGCTCGGAACGAGTTGGCCTTAACAATAAAAAATTTAAAATGTATAAATTTAGGACAATGAAAATAAACAGAGATGATATTCCTGATTTTGAATATACTCCGGAAAACGACCCCCGGGTAACTAAGATTGGAAAGTTTTTAAGAAGATTCACTTTAGATGAAGTTCCTCAATTTATCAATGTCTTAAAAGGAGAAATGAGTATGGTTGGTCCCCGACCCAGTTTTCCTTTTAGATTTTTAGATAACCCTGTTAAATATAAAAAAAGGCATTCAATGAAGCCGGGTCTTACTGGCTGGCAGCAGGTTAATGGCCGGAATACTTTGGAATGGGGGAAAATAATAGAATTAGATAATTTCTATGTTGCTCATTGGTCAATTGGCTTGGATTTCAAAATAATTTTAAAAACAATTTCTGTTGTTTTAAGCGGAAAAGGGCAATATGCTTCCGAGAATCTTTATAAAGACGCAGCCAAAAGTTTCAAAGAATACGTCGATAAAAGCGAAGCTAACTAAACTTAATTTATGTGCGGAATAGTAGGAATTTACAATTTAAATAAAAAACCAGTATCAGAGAAAATTCTTAAGGAAATGACAAATACGATGGTTCATCGCGGGCCAGATGACCAAGGAATTTTTATTGATAAAAATATCGGTTTAGGCCATCGCCGGTTAGCGATTATTGATTTATCAAAAACTGCCCATCAGCCAATGCCAAATGAAAATGATTCGCTTTGGCTTGTTTATAATGGTGAGATATATAATTTTTTAGAGCTTAAAAAAGATTTAATAAAAAAAGGGCATCGTTTTAAATCTAAAACAGATAGTGAAGTAATTTTACACAGTTATGAAGAAGAGGGGATTGATTGCGTTAAAAAATTTAATGGAATGTTTGCTTTTGCTCTTTGGGATAAGAAAAATGAAACCCTGTTTTTAGCCAGAGACCGCTATGGCATAAAACCTCTTTATTATTATCAGAATAAAAATGTTTTTCTTTTTGCCTCAGAAATTAAGGCGTTTCTAAAACATCCGGAGTTTAAAGTTGATTTAGATTTAGAGGCGCTTTACGAATATTTTACTTTTCAGAACACTTTCAGCTATAAAACCCTTTTTAAAGGAGTAAGAATTTTGCCTCAAGGAAGTTTTCTTGAAATTTCTCTAAAAAATAAACCCTGTGAAATAGCGGCTTCGCCGCTCCCGCCTTCGGCGGGATTTCAACAGGGTAAACCAGAGTTTCACCTTCAAAAATATTGGGATTTTCATTTTGAAGAAGATAAAAACATAAAAGATGAAAGAGAGTATATAGAAGAAATAGACCGACTTTTTAAACAAGCGGTAAAACGACAATTAATTTCCGATGTAGAGATTGGCTCATATTTAAGCGGAGGCATTGACTCCGGTTCAATTACATCAATTACCGCTCAATCTTTCCCTAATCTTAAAACATTTTGCGCCGGCTTTGATTTGAATTCCGTTTCAGGGATTGAATTATCCTGTGATGAGAGAAAGAAAGCAGAACGCTTATCTTATCTCTATCAAACCGAACATTATGAAACAGTTTTAAAATCAGGAGATTTAAAGAGATGCTTGCCTTCTCTTGTCTGGCATTTAGAAGATTTAAGAGTAGGGCAGAGTTATCCCAATTTTTATATTTCAAAACTTGCTTCTCGTTTTGTTAAAGTTTGTTTATCAGGCGCTGGAGGCGATGAACTTTTTGGGGGTTATCCTTGGCGATATTACCGAACATTAAAAAGTGAAAATTTCAACGATTATATTGAAAATTATTACCAATATTGGCAGCGGCTTGTTCCCAATTCTGTCTTAAAAGAATTATTTTCTCCGGTTGCCAAAGAGGTCAAAAATGTCTGGACTCAGAATATATTTAAAGATGTTTTTAAAGAACAAAAATTAGTGTTTAAAAAACCGGAGGATTATATTAATTCCTCTTTATATTTTGAAGCAAAAACATTTTTACACGGACTTTTAGTGGTAGAAGATAAATTAGCGATGGCCCATAGTTTGGAAGTTCGACTTCCGTTTTTAGATAACGATTTGGTGGATTTTGCGATGAAAGTGCCAATAAAATTAAAATTAAAAAATATAGAAGAAGTTTTAAAATTAGATGAAGATGAATTAGCGAAAAGAGAGAGTTATTATCGAAGAAGCCGGGATGGTAAAATTATTTTAAGAAAAGTTCTTAGCAAATATGTCCCCAATGAAATAGTTGAGCAGGAAAAACAGGGTTTCAGCGGACCTGATGCTACTTGGTTCAGAGGAGAAAGCATTGATTATGTAAAAGAATTGCTTTTAAATAAAAAAGCGAATATTTATAATTATTTTAAATATGATATAGTGAAAAATCTTCTGGAAGAACACTTTAGCGGCAAGCAGAATCGCCGACTTTTCATCTGGTCGCTTTTGTGTTTTGAATGGTGGAATAAAATATTTAGAAAATGATTTATGTCTAAAAAAAATATTAAAAATGAATTAATTGAATTTCATAACGTTCTTAGAAAAGAAATGAAAAAAAATTGGAAAAGAAGTTTACCATTAGATGAGATGCTTTTTGACCGCTGGGAAAAAGCAAAATTTTTAAACTTTGGTAAAAAAACAAGCATCTATCAACACTCTCTTATTTATGGCAATGTTAAGGTTGGCAAAAATACTTGGATAGGTCCTTTCACTATTTTAGATGGTAGTGGCGGTCTTGAGATTGGCTCCTATTGCAGTATTTCAACCGGCGTTCAAATCTATACCCATGATACGGTAAAATGGGCTGTTTCCGGCGGAAAACATAAATATGAATATGAAAAAACTAAAATAGGAAATTGTTGTTGTCTTTGTCCAAATGTCGTTGTAAAAAAGGGAATAAAAGTTGGAGACCATTCAGTAATAGCTACCAATAGTTTTGTAAATAAAAATATCCCTCCTTATTCAATTGCTGCCGGTAATCCGGCAGAAATAATTGGTCGGGTGGTTATCAAAAAGAACGGAAAAGTTGATTTTATTTATTCTAAGGAGAATAAAAAATGAATTTAGATAAAAAACAAAAACAAACTAATGAGTGTTTTTCCTATAAATGGACAAAAAGAAAAACATATGAAAGCAAATTTTTGAAAGAAAGAACCTACCAATGGTTAGTTAAAAAATATTTTGGTTCAGAAAAGGAAAAAAGAAGATTTCTAAAAAACCTTAAAGGCAAAAAACTGCTTGATGCCGGGTGCGGAAGCGGTTTTTCAACGCTAATTTTATTTGGAAAGCATCTAAACAATGTAGATTATTTGGGTGTTGATAATTCTGATGCTGTGGATATTGCCCGAAAAAGATTCAAGGAATTAGGAATTCACGGCAATTTTAAAAAAGCCGACATAGCCACAATGAAGCTTAAAGATAAATTCGATGTCATTTTTTGCGAAGGAGTGCTGCACCATTGCTCAAACCCATTTAAGGCGTTTAAAAATCTCATCAATCATTTAAAAAGAGGAGGCCTTATTATGTTTTATGTTTATAGAAAAAAAGCGCCAATTAGAGAATTTACTGATGATTTTGTTCGAGAAAAACTTAAACCCCTTGATAATAACCAAGCTTGGGGAAAACTGATGCCTTTAACAAAATTAGGAAAAGTTTTGGGAAATTTGAATATTAAAATAAAAATTAATGAAGATATAGAATTACTTGAAATTCCCAAAGGAAAATATAATCTTCAAAGATTTTTTTATTGGTTTTTTATAAAGATGTTTTACGACAAGAACCTTTCTTTAGAAGAAATGAACCACATAAATTTTGACTGGTACCGGCCGTTAAATTGTTATCGCTTCCTTTCCAGAGAGATAGAAAAGTGGCTTCAGAAATTGAAATTAAAGAAAAAACGTTTT
>PEWP01000009.1 GCA_002779425.1 bacterium (Candidatus Gribaldobacteria) CG07_land_8_20_14_0_80_33_18
AAAAGTAATCGGACTCTTCCATTTAACTTGTTGAGGCATTTCCTTTTTTTTCTTTAAATAAATAGAGAGCAATTAAAATCATTAAAACAGAGATTTCTATTGGCAGCCAAACCGGCGCTATCCAAGGAAGAGGGATTAAAAATAAAACATCTAAGGTGGAAAGAGAAGAAGGCCATTTTAAGAGAAGATATAAAAAGATATAATAAAAAATATCCCACAAGCCGAAAGAGAATAAGAAAACTGCCAATTTCTCTTTCAATTTTTTACCGACCAGCAAAGCCAGAGAAAATAACATAATTATAGTTGCGACTTGCCGAAAAATTTCAATATTTAAAATTTTTAAATTCGGGACAATCACTAAAGGGTTTTTTATTAAAGCAAAATAAGGGAGACGAAGAGCAAGCTCAGAATTTTTAATAGAAGTAAGATAATTAATAGCAGACATTTCTCTGAGATAAACGACTATTATTGATTCAAGATAAGCCATAGCAATTGTAAAACAAGAAATTAGAAAAATTTTTTTAAGAAGTTGCATATTATATATTTTATATATTATAAATTTAACAATTTTAACAATGAAAATCAATAATGCCAAAACCAAAGAAACAGCAAAGATAGCCGTTATTGGAGGAAGCGGGATTTATGATTTAAACGAGCGTTCAAATGTAAAAACTTTGAAAGTAGATACTCCTTTTGGTTCTCCTTCCTCTTTAATTGAGCTCGGGGATTTTTTTGGGGAAAAAATTGCCTTTTTAGCCAGGCATGGCAAAAAACATATTATTCCTCCTCATTTAGTAAATTATCAAGCCAATATCTGGGCTTTGGCTCAAATAGGCGTTAAAAGAATTATCAGTGTTTGCGCTGTTGGTTCGTTAAAGGAAAATTATAAACCGGGAGAAATTGTTATCCCTGACCAATTTATTGATTTTACAAAAAAAAGAAATTACAGTTTTTACAATAAAGGGCGAGTTTTCCATATTTCTACTGCCGATCCATTTTGTCCTTATTTAAGAAAATTATTTTACCAAGAAGCAAAAAAGTTAAAAATACTTGTTAAAGCTAGAGCTACTTATATTTGTATTGAAGGACCGCGTTTTTCTACTCGAGCCGAATCAAAAATGTTTAGAAATTTCGCTGATATTATTGGAATGACTTTAGTTCCCGAAGCCCAATTAGCCAGAGAATTAGAGCTTTGTTATTTATCTTTAGCAATAATTACCGATTATGATGTTGGACTCGGAAAAGAGAAACCAGTTGATGCTCAAAAAGTTTTAAAAACAATGGCAAAAAGCGCTAAAAATCTTAAAAATCTTTTAAAAGAAACAATTCCGAAAATAAAATTAGAAAGAGATTGTTTTTGTAAAAATGCTTTAGAAAATGCCGCTCTATGAGAATTGAAGATATTAAAAAGAAGATACGAGTTATTAAAAATTTCCCTAAAAAGGGAATATTGTTTCGCGATATTACACCTCTGCTTCAAGACCCCTATATTAGAAATTATGTTATTTTGGAAATTCAGAATTACTTTAAAGATAAAAAAATTGATGTTATTGCTTCAGCCGAATCGCGAGGATTTATCTTTGGCGCTATTTTGGCAGAAAGATTTTTCTGTAGTTTTATTCCCTTAAGAAAACCGGGTAAACTTCCTTATAAAACATTGCGATATGATTTTAAGACAGAGTACAGTGTCGATGGCTTTGAGATTCATCAAGATGCTATTAAAAAAGGAGATAATGTTTTAATTGTTGATGATTTATTAGCTACTGGCGGTACAGCTGAAGCGGCTATAAAATTAGTAGAAAGATTAAAAGGAAAAGTTGTTGGTTTGGCATTTTTAATTGAACTTTCAAATTTAAAAGGAAAAAAGAAGTTAAAAGATTACGATATTTTTTCATTAATCAAATATGGAAGATAAAAAAATTTACAACCTGATTAAAAAAGAGATTCAACGGCAAAGAGAAGGATTGGTTTTAATTCCCTCGGAAAATTATGCCAGTCCGGCAGTTCTTCGTTGTATGGGTACGCCTTTATCTAATAAATATTCCGAAGGTTATCCCCATAAAAGATATTACAGCGGCAATGAGTATATTGACGAAATTGAAGATATAGCGATTGAAAGAGCAAAAAAATTATTCAAAGCCGAGCATGCCAATGTCCAACCCCATTCCGGTTCTCAGGCAAATGCCGCTGTTTATTTAGCGCTTTTAAAACCAAAAGACACAGTTTTAGCTCCGTCATTATTTGCTGGCGGTCATTTGACCTATGGTTCACCAATAAATTTTTCTGGCATCATTTATAATTTTATTCATTATGGCGTTAATCCAAAAACCGAGAGGTATGATTTTGATGAAATCGAAGAAAAAGCAAAAAAATATAAACCAAAACTAATTGTTACTGGCACCACTTCTTATCCCAGAGCGCTGAATTTTAAAAAATTTAAAGAAATCGCTGATAAAATTGGAGCCTATCTGATGGCTGATATTGCCCATATTGCCGGATTAATAATAGCCCATTGTCATTCCCATCCTTTTCCTTTTTGTGATGTAGTAACCACCACTACTCATAAAACCTTAAGGGGTCCCCGGGGAGGTTTAATTTTATCAAAAAAGGATTTAGCTGAAAAAATTGATAAGGCAGTTTTTCCGGGAATTCAAGGAGGGCCCTTAGACCATGTGATTGCCGCCAAAGCAGTTTGTTTTAAGGAAGCAATGAGTGAAAGTTTTAAAAAATACCAAAAACAGATTATTTTAAATGCTCAAGCAATGGCTCAGGAATTTGTTAAAGCTGGTTTTAGATTGGTTACTGGCGGAACAGATAATCATCTAATCCTTATTGATATTTCTTCTTTCAAAATAGATTCTAAAAGAATCCAAGATGAATTGGATAAAATTGGAATTTATGTCAATAAAAATGTAATTCCTTTTGAGAAAAGAACTCCTTTTAATCCTTCTGGCATCAGACTAGGTTCGCCCGCTATTACCAGCCGAGGTTTTAAAGAAAAAGAAGCCGGTTATACTGCCCAATTGGTGATAAAATTGATTAAAAATATAAATAATAAAAAAATAAAAAACCAGATTAAAAAGGAAGTCAAAAAATTAACCCAAAAATTCCCTATTTATGAAATGGATTCGTTCGGCAGTGGATTCGCTCGGTAACAAAATTTCAAAGTACCGACCCTCAAAATCCCAGCGAGATTTTGGGGTCTGTTTTCTCGTCCCGCCACCCCGCTTTTAGCGGGGACCATGCTAGCGGGACTCCGAAGACTACTTTGAAATTTGTTACCTCGTTCATTCCTTATCAGTTTGAAAATTAGAAATTAGAAATTTAATAGAAATTAAAAATTAGAAATTAGAAATTAAAAGTTATATGCCAGAGATTTCCGGTATTAAAATTGCTAAAAAAATAATCGGGCGTTTAAAAAAACAACCAAAAACCCAAAAAATTTTGGCAGCGATTTTAATCGGGAAAAATCCTGCTTCCCTTAGTTTTTTATCTCAGAAAGAAAAGATTGCTAAAGAGTTAAGGATTGATTTTAAAATTTATAAATTTCCTTCAAAAATTACTACTAAAAAACTCTGTCAAAAAATCAGAAAATTAGCAAAATTTAAAAAAATTGGAGGAATAATTGTCCAATTGCCTTTGGAAAAGCATTTAGATATTAAACAAATTTTAAATTCAATCGCAGCTCAAAAAGATATTGATGTTTTAGGAAAGGGGAAAGAAATAGGTCTTTTATCGCCAGCTGTTGGAACTGTTAAAGAAATTTTGAAATATAAAAAGATTAAGCCTTCTAAAACTAAAATAGCTATTGTAGGACTTGGCTTTTTAGTTGGAAGACCAATAGCGAATTGGTTAAAAGGAAAATCAGAATGCCGAAAACTTTATTTATTAGACAAAGGAAAAGATTTTAAAATTCTAAAAAATGCTGATATTGTTATTTCCGGTGTCGGCAAAGCCGGCTTAATAAAACCAAGAATGTTAAAAGATAATGCCATTGTAATTGATTTTGGTTGTTCTTTTCAAAATGGTAAAATTAAAGGGGATTTTGATAATTCCTCAAGAGAAATAAAAAATATATATTTTACTCCTACACCACGAGGAACAGGCCCAATTTTAACAGCGAAACTTTTTGAAAATTTTTATAATGTAGTATAATGAATTATTGGATTATTAATTTATTACGAGT
>PEWP01000046.1 GCA_002779425.1 bacterium (Candidatus Gribaldobacteria) CG07_land_8_20_14_0_80_33_18
AATAAAAAGTCGCAATTATAAAATAATTTTTTATAAAAATATGACAACAGAAACAAAAAAATTTGAGTCGTTTGAAGATTTTACGAATTTATACGAAATATCAAAAACAATTCAATTTAATCTTGTGCCGCTAAAGTGGGATAGCGAGAGAAAAAACATAGCCGAGGATAAAGAATTTGCCGAATTTAAGAAACACGGAATTATAGAAAAAGACGAACAAACTTCCAAAAACATTAAAACCACCAAGTTTTATTTGGATATTTTGCATGGGGAATTTATAGAAGAGGCACTAAAAGAGTTAAGATTTAAAAAAGAGGATTTAGAAAAAATATACTTTTTATCGCAAAAATTAGAGGAAAATAAAAGGGATAAGCAAGTAAATAAAGAAGAGGGAAAGAAAAAATACGGGGAATTTAAAAAACAGTTATCAATCGCTAGAGATAATTTATTGGAAGAACTTAAAAATATTTTTATTCTTACAAACCAAAGATATAAATTGAAAAATAAATACCCCAGTACGAATGAAAATGATAAGAATATCTTATTATCTAAGCACGTTTTAGAATTGTTGCGGAAAAGATTTACAAAAGAAGAGATTGATAAATTAAGAAAGAATAATCAGGATAGTAGCATAGTTTATCCTGATGTTGAGGATGGAAAAGGAAAGAGCGTTTTTAATATGAATGCCGGTTTTTTAGATGATTTTCATAAAAATCGCGAGCATTCATTGTATTCTGTAAAAGGAAAAAAAGGATCGTTTGGAGGGAGAATTTTAGACAATTTTGAAATATTTAATCAGAATAAAAAGATTTTTGAAGAAAAATATAAAAAATCCGATATAGATTTTTCTGAAGTTGAAAAAAGTTTTGGCAGAAACTTAAACGATGTATTTGGTTTCGATTTTTATAACGGTTGTATTTCGCAGAACGGCATTGATTGTTACAACAAGATTTTAGGCGGAGAATCTCACAAAGAAGAAAGAAAAAAGACAAGAGGTCTCAATGAGATTATTAATCTCTATGCTCAAAAGAAAGAACAAGACTACAAGGAGCAGAAAAAAGAAGGAAATCAACAAAAAGCAAAGTTTAGCAGAAAGAATTATCCAACCCTTATGCCATTGCAAAAGCGGGTCCTATCTAAAATACTCAAAAAAGAAATACTGATTGAGGGCGATACCGATTTAATTTGCGAATTAAACGATTTCATTAAAAAAAGCGAAGGAAAAGTGGAAAAAGCAAGAACAATGATAGATTTATTATGCTCTTATAAGAAAAATCATTTTGATTTGACAAAAATATATTTACCTAAAAGCAAGATAAACTCATTTGCGTATAAAGTTTTTAAGGAGCCGCAGGAATTTATGGCGGTTTATCGTGACGGCAGAAAAAATTTAGGGTTGATTGATTTTGGAAAAATCAAAGATTATCTTAATGGAAATAAACTAGAATACAAGGATTTTTTCAAGCCATTAGCGCAAGGCGAATCGGGTTTTGATGCTTTTCTGTGTATTTGGAAACACGAATTCGGCATCTTAATTAGTGGCGGCGAAACGATAGTAAAAGGCGGACAGAAAGAAAAAGTTATAAATCTTGATATAAAAAAGAGTGAATTGGAGAAATGGCTAAAGTGGTTTAAGGATAAAGTTGCGAAGAATGAAAAAATGACCGATAAAGATGAAGGTATGTGGTGTTCGGCAGTTTTAGATTATTCACAAACTATTTTAGATATTACAAAAAGAGCCGAAATCTTTTGGTTGAATGAAAAACAAGAGATAAAAGTTAGTGATAGTAAAGACGGCGTATTTTACTCGTGGTTCAATGAATTTATAGACGATGGTTTTACCCCATTTATTTATTTTGATAAGTTTAGGAATTACCTCAATAAAAGATCAAAGAACACCGCCAAGGGTTTTAGGCTTTATTTTAATACAGACCACCTTTTAGATGGTTGGGATATGAATAAAGAGCCTCAATATCGTGGTTTTTTATTAAGGAAGGGAAATGATTATTACTTAGGCATTGGTAATGAAAATGGAAAAATATTTCACAAATTAAAAAGCGGGAGTAATTTAGTAGAGGAAGTGCCAGAAGCTTACACAGTAAAAGACGGAGATGATTATTATGAAAAGATTGACTATAAACAGCTTGATATAGGTAAATTTGAAGGAATCGCTTTTCCCAAGAAAACGAACTCCGAAGAAAATTACCAAAAGGCTTTGAAGAAGAGAGCGGACGAGTTTCTTAACGGAAACATTTCAAAACTTCAGAAACTTATTGAAACCAAAAAGGAATACGATGATTTTAAAGTGAAACGACAGAAAGATAAAGCATGGGATAGAAGGTTTGATACAAAGAAAATGAAAGAGTTGATTAGTTATTATATTACTTGTTTGAATACAAGAAAAGAGTGGAAACGTTTTAATTTTGAGTTTAAAAAACCGGAGGAATATAATGATAAGCCAGATTTTGTTAATCATCTACAACGACAGGCTTACTGGATAAATCCTAAACGAGTAAGTAAAAAATATGTTGATGAAAAAGTTGCGCAAGGGGAGATGTTTTTATTCAAAATCCATAGTAAAGATTTTTATGATTTTGAAAAAAAGTTAAGCAATAATAACCCGTATAGATTAGATAAAAAGCCATCAAAGACAAATCTGTTTACTCAATATTTTTTAGAGCTTTTCAGCGACGAGAATATAAGAAACATTAAAAGTAAGGATTTAAATAAATCCATTTTTGAACTGGATGGAAAAGCCGAACTAAGATTTAGAAGGAAAACCGACAATGTTAAGTTAAAATTTTATAAAAAAAATGGGAAGATAATTACTTGTGCTAACAAGAAGGACGGTAATATGGAGAAAGAAGTTATAGAGCACCGCCGTTTTACAAAAGATGTAATTACACTCCATTTAAAAATACGATTGAATTTCGGAAAAGAAATTGAACCTCAAGAATTTAATAAAATCGTAAATACGAAACTATCGGTTAAAGAGTCGATTGAAATATTAGGAATAGACCGAGGAGAAAATAATTTGGTTTATTATTGCCTTCTCAACGAAGAAGGAGAAATAAAAGAATGCGCCAGTTTAAATAAAGTCGGGGAACGAATTAGAAAATTAGGTGATGGTACTTGTATAAAAGAGCCGGTTGATTATTATCAGAAACTTGTTGAACGAGAACAACAAAGAGATTGGGAGCAGAAAAATTGGCAAAAGATTACTCCGATTAAAGACCTAAAGAGGGGTTATCTTGCCAATGTAATTAACGAGATAACAAAGATAGTATTTGCCAACATTGAAAAAGGCGTTGCAACCATAATAGCACTTGAAGATTTGGGTCAAAATTTTAAGAGAACAAGATTTTTTAGAGAGCGACAAGTGTATCAGGAATTTGAAAAAGATTTAATCAGTAAGTTAAATTATTTAGTGGATAAAAATAAAAAAAATTATCGCAAAGCATATCAGTTTACCTTTAAGGTGGACTCTGTTCAAGATATGGAGAAAAAGAAGCAGATCGGCAATTTGTTTTATGTAGGCGCAAGTTATACTTCCAAGATTTGCCCTTCTCCAACCTGCGGATGGCGGAAAAGATTGTATATTAAAAATTCGGAAACTAAAGGAAAAATAGTTAAGGCATTAGAATCAATAAAAATTTTTTACGAGAAAGAAAAAGATAGATTTCGCTTTGATTATCAATGGGAACAAAAATACAAAAAAGAAGGGAAAGAAAAAAAATATGGAGACATTGATACCGTATTCTCCAGCGTCTCAAGATTAAGATATGACAGAGGAAAAAATAAAACAGAACCATATAAAGACAAGACAGAAAATTCAGTCACGAATAAAATCAAAGATTTATTCAAAAACAGAATTAATATTATTCAAGATGCAAATATAACCGAGAAAATCATTAAGAAAGAAAAAGAATTAGACGCTGGGTTTTTTCATGATTTAATTAATTACTTCAATCTAATTTTACAGATTAGAAATTATGACAAGGAAAATGGCGATGATTATATTCAATGTCCTTATTGCGGATTTGATTCAAGAAATTCAAAAGTGGATAGCGAGCAATTAAGAGAAATAGCGAATGGAGACGCAAATGGTGCTTATAATATCGCGCGCAAGGGGCTAATGTTATTAAAACGCATTAAAGCTAATCCCGAAAAACCAAATTTAATTATCAGTAGTAAGGATTGGGACGAAGTGGTTAGTGAGTGGGATAAATTTGTTCAAAAAGATTAATGGAATCCTGCATCCAAATCTCAAAGCTAAATGATTTT
>PEWP01000054.1 GCA_002779425.1 bacterium (Candidatus Gribaldobacteria) CG07_land_8_20_14_0_80_33_18
AAATATTAATTTACCTATTTTAAATAATATTTTATTATCTACCGAGGGAAATTTTTTACGTTTAGACGCGACTAATTTAGAGATAAGTATTTCTTATTGGTTTCTTTGTAAAATTAAAGAAAAAGGAAAGGTTACTATTTTAGCTGATTTATTAACTAATTTAATTAATTTTTTAGAAGAAAAAAAATTAAAATTAAAAACAATTAATTCTGATTTAGTAATAGAAACAGAAAATCAAAAAAATAAAATAAAAGGAATAAATCCAGAGGAATTTCCAATAATACCAAAAATCGAAAAAGAAAAAATTTGCAAAGTTGATAATAAAATATTATTAAAAGCATTTTCTCAAATAATAGAAATACCCTCTTTATCTTCGTTTCGACCAGAAATTTCCGGTGTTTATTTTGTTTTTTTAAAAAATCAAATAAAAATTGTTGGAACTGATAGTTTTAGATTAGCAGAAAAAAATATTAATTTAGAAGAAAAAATAAAAAAAGAGATTTCTTTTATTCTTCCGGTAAATACTGTAAAAGAATTAATTTCTATATTAAGTCAAAAAGAGGGTTTTGTTGAGATTTATTTTTCCCCTAATCAGGTTTTATTTGAATTCCCCCAAGAAGAAATTTCCTCTTCTCAAATTCAGGTTTTATCACGATTAATAGAGGGCGAATATCCAAAATATCAAGAAATTATTCCTAAAAAATATAAAACAAGAATAATTTTAAAAAAAGAAAATTTCCAAAATTTAATAAAACAAGCAGGTCTTTTTAGCGGTAAGAGTTTTGAAGTAAAATTGGCAACCCAACCAAAAGAAAACAGATTAAAAATTTATTCTTCCAGTTATGATTTAGGAGAAAATGAATCTTATCTTTTAACAAAAATAGAAGGAGAGGAGACAATTATTTCTTTTAATTATCGATTTTTACTTTCAGGACTTTCCAATATCAACAGCTCGGAAGTAATATTTGAACTTAATGGCGAAGAAGGTCCTGGGGTCTTAAAACCAGTGGGGGATGAAAGTTATATTTATCTTTTAATGCCAATTAAAGGTTCCTAATTATAATCCTTTTATATAGTTTTGAACTCCATATTCCCAGTTTGGGAATTGAGAATCGTCTTGGGAGTTTTCTTCACTAAGAGGATTATTTTTATTTAAATAATATAAAATAGAATGAGGTTCTTTTATTTGGCCGTCTAAAATTGATTTTCCGGTTAGAACCTCAAATGATTTTTTGAAATTTTCTTTAGGAAATATTTTCAATGTTTCTTCCATAAATTTATGAAAAATTGGTCCGGCCAAAACAGTACCTGGTTCTTTAGCCATTTGAGAATTGTCGTTATTACCTACCAAAACCCCGGTTATTAAATTTGGGCTATAGCCAACCACCCAGCCATTGTTATGAAACTGGGTTGTTCCTGTTTTTGCCGCAACTTCATAATCAGGAAAATATAGAGAAGAATTGCTGCCAAACATTGGGGCGCGTAATTCATTATCGGATAATATCTCATTTATTTGTCTGGCGATTTGATTTTCTAATATTCTGATAGGGGTTTTTTTGTTTTCTTCAATAATTTTTCCTTTTGAATCTTTAATTTTAACAATAAAATTAAAAGGAACCAATTCTCCATCATTAGCAAAAACAGAGTAAGCAGAAGTCAATTCCCATAAAGTTACTTCTCCATTTCCTAAAATTAAACCAAGGCCGTATCTTTCTCTTTCTTTTAAAGTAGTAATGCCAAATTTTTCCAAAAAATCCAAGGCGTTATTAATGCCAACTAAATATAAAACCTTAACTGAAGGAATATTTAATGATTGGGCTAAAGCATTTTTAAAAGTTATGGCTCCCCTATATTTTCCATCATAATCTTTAGGATGATAACAATCGTTTCCATATTTATCCTTTTCCTGTTCTGCTGATGGGTTACAGTTCGGGTTAAATTCGGTTTTTACATCCCAAATTACACAATCTGGCGTAAATCCTTTTTGGAAAGCCAAAGCATAAATAAATGGTTTTAGGGCCGAGCCAGGTTGGCGAAGAGACAATATTAAATTTACTTTCGGGTCAAATTTACAAGATTTTTCTGTTCCTGTTTTACATCCTTCGGGCAATGATGAAGTAGCAGACCAATCAGCTGACCCAACCATTGCCAATATCCCTCCAGTTTTTGGATTTACTGAAATAAGAGAGGCGTTATAAGCATTATAAACCTTATTGGTCTTTACTCCTTCCCCTATTATCTCTTCAGCCCTCGTTTGCAAGCCAAAATCTAAAGTTGTATAAACTTTTAGCCCCTTTTTTGTTAAAAATTCAGAACCATATTTTTTTTCAAGATAATCTTTCACATAGATTACAAAATGGGGCGCTTTAATAGGATTTAGGATTTCATTAAAGTTTATTTCTTCTTTTTGGGCGATTTCTTTTTGTTCTTTTGAAATAAATCCTTCTTTTTCCATTCTTTCTAAAACATAATCTTTCCGTCCCAATAATTCATTTTTGTTTTTGCCATAAGGAGAAAGAGTTGAAGGGGCTTTAATTACAGCCGCTAAAATAGCGGCTTCTTCCAAAGAAATATCAGAAATATGTTTTCCAAAAAAACTTTGGCTCGCTGCTTCAATCCCATAAATATTTCCTCCAAAAGGGATGAGATTTAAGTACCATTCCATAATTTGGTCTTTAGAATATCGTCTTTCTAATTCTATCGCTAAAATAACTTCTTTTGTTTTTCTTTCAATGGTTTTTTTTCTGGTTAAAAAATAACTCCGAACCAACTGTTGGCTGATAGTTGACCCTCCCATTAAAGGACTTTTTATTCTTAAATCAGTTAAAATAGCCCTTCCGATGCCTTTAAAATCTAAACCCCGATGTTCATAAAAATTTTTGTCTTCAGCCGCTAAAACAGCTTTAATTAAAAAAGAAGGAACTTCATTTAAAGAGACAATTGTTCTCTTTTCCTCCCCGGCAATCTCATATAAAAGAACGTTTCCAGAATTATCATAAATTTTTGTTGATTGAGGAATTTCTCCTTCGCTAAATTTTTCTGGCCTGGGAAGTTCTGAAAGATACCAAATAAATAATGTCAGTCCTAAAATAAAAAATCCCAAAAAAACAATCCCTAAAATTTTTAAAAAAGAAAACACTCTTTGTTTATTGGAAAAAACAAAAAGATTATGTTTGCGAGAAACCATATTCCTCATCATATCGTGAATAATATCACTAATCAATATAATAAAACCCCGCCCTCTAAAAAAAGAGCGGGGTAAACTCAATAAACTTTTTTATTCTTCTGGTTCTTCTTTTGTTTCTTCTTCTGGTTCTTCTTTTGTTTCTTCTTCTGGTAATTCTTCTTCATCTTGGAAAAGTGAAGTTAGAATTTTCTTTTTAAGTTCCATTGATTTCAAAATATTTAGCATTTAAATTTTAGAGCGACCTTTCCCTTTACGGGTTTAGCCCCTCAAAAGGGCTAAGCATGGTAACTATTATAAAAAACAAAAAAAGCTTGTCAAGCCCTCCTAACGTTTAGAAAAGGTATAACAAATTGCCAAAGCTAAAGCATCAGCGGCATCATCTGGTTTAGGGATTTTTTTTAAATTTAAAATCTCTTTTACCATTCTTTGAACTTGGTATTTAGTTGCCCGGCCATAACCGGAAATTCCCATTTTTACTTCCAAAGGAGTAAAATAAAAAATTTTAATTTTCTTTTTCGCCGCTAATAAAAGAATTACTCCTTGAGCCTGGCTTACCGGGATAGCTGTTTTTAAATTTTTAAAAAAATAAAGCCTTTCAATAATTAAAGTTTTGGGTTTATATTTCTTAATTAATTTAGAAAGTTCAAAATATATTTTTTTAAGCCGTTCTTCAATTAATGAAGAAGAACTAGTTTTTATCACCCCATATTCTAAACATTTTAATTTATCCTTAGCTTTTGATTTCTGGTTTTTAACTTTTATTACTCCATAACCAGTAATCGCTGTCCCGGGGTCAATACCAATGATAATCATAAGTTTTTTAAATTTGAATAGATGTTTTGAACTGCATCATTTTCATCTAATTCTTCAAAAAGTTTTTGGCATGATTCTTTTTCTTTCTCTCCCACTTCAATCATTTCTTTTGGTTTCCAATCCAAACTTGCCGAATCAATTTTTACCCCTTTTTCTTCTAAATTTTTTTTCACTTTTTCTAAATCTTTAATTCCAGCATAGATATCCAAATTGTTATCATACCAATAAAAATCTTCAGCCTCGGCCCCAATCGCCAATAACTCTAAATCCTCTTTATTTTTTATATTTGATTTTTGATTTTTGATATTTACTGTGATGCAACCCTTTTTTTCGAACATCCATTTAATTGCGCCTTCTTGCACCAATTTTCCACCATGTTGGTTTAAAATCTGTTTTACTTCGCTTAAAGACCTATTTTTGTTATCAGTAATTCCTTCGATAATAATTGCGATGCCTCCCGGCCCATAAGCTTCACAAAGAACCTCTTCAAGATTAGCTTCTTCTCCGTTGCCGGTTGCTTGTTTAATAGCTCGTTCAATGTTTTCTTTTGGTAGGTTAAATTGTTTTGCCTGCTCTATCGCTACCCTTAATTTATTATTAGTTTCTGGGGTTGGTCCTCCTTCTTTTACCGCAATCGAAATTACCCTAGCCATCTTAGAGAAAATTTGTCCTCTTTTTTGGTCGGTAATAGTTTTCTGTCCTCTAATTTTTTTCGCATGACTGTGCCCGCTCATATTTTTATATTCTCACTTAAATAAATTTAGCCTTAAATAAATTTAACCTTTAAATTTTAAAAAATCAAATGATTTAGCAAATCATCTGATTAAGAAATCAAATAATTTATCTAAATTCCAGATTTAAGAAATCAAATAATTTTTGAGAATTAGTTTTTAAATGTTGAAAAGCAAGCTTAGTAGCAATTCTCCCTTTTGGGTTTCTTTCAATAAAACCAAGCCGCATTAAATAGGGTTCGTAAATATCCAAAATTGAATTTTCATTTTCCATAGTTGCGGCAGCTAATGCTTGAAGTCCTACCGGTCCACCATTAAATTTTTTAATAATTATTTCTAAAATTTTTCTATCTTGCGAAGTTAAACCCAATTCGTCAATTTCTAATGCCAATAAGGCCTCTTTTGTTATGTTAGGGGTAATCGTTCCTTTACCTTTAACCTGAGCAAAATCTCTTACCCTTTTTAAAAGATTATTGGCAACCCTAGGTGTAAAACGAGAGGCCTTAGCTATAATTTTTAAGGATTCTCCCTCTGTTTCAACATTTAAAATTTTCGTTGACCTCTCTAAAATTTTTTCAATCTCAAAAATTTGATAAAAATCCAATCCGAAACTGGCTCCAAATCGAGCACGTAAAGGAGAAGAGAGAAGAGCAGGTTGAGTAGTCGCTCCGATTAAAGTAAAAAAAGGAAGATTCATTTCCATTATTTTAGCCATTGGTCCCCTTCCTAAGATTAAATTTAATTTAAAACTTTCCATGGCGGGATAAAGATATTCTTCGGTAATTCGGTTGAGGCGATGTATTTCATCAATAAATAAAATGCTTCCCGGTTCCAAATTAGTTAAAATAGCTGCCAAATCACCTGGTTTTTCAATTGCCGGACCAGAAGTAGTTTTTGTTTCTTTTTTGATTTCTTTGGCTACCAAATGAGCTAGAGTGGTTTTACCCAATCCTGAACCTCCATAAAACAAGAGATGTTCTATTGATTCTTTTCTTTGCTTGGCTGCCTCAATAATAATTTTAAGATTATTTTTAATTTTTTCCTGGCCTACATAATTCTCCCAACTTTTCGGTCGTAAGGTTAAATCTAAAACCCTTTCCTCAGTAAAATAATTTTCTCTTGACATATTTTTAAAAATATATTACAATATATTAGTCCGAAGCTGAATAGGAATCTCTTTTTTTGAATGGATAATCTGGTTTCGACTGGATTATTCCCGAAAGAAATTCTAAAATTTTTACTAAGTAAAGATACAGTATTCAGCTTCGGACTATTTTTTTTATTCGCTTGTTACCCTATTAACCTCTTCTATTGTTGTTGTCCCTAGAAGAGTTTTTATTAAACCGTCACAGCGCATTGAAACCATTCCTTTTTTTTCAGCTATTTTTTTTAAATCAGAAATAGACGGAGATTTCAAAATAAAATTTTCTATTTCGTCATCAACTAAGAAAAACTCATAAATTCCTATCCTGCCTTTATAACCGGTAAAATTGCAGAATTGGCAACCTGTTGGTTTAGGAATTTTTAAATCCTTATCTAAAGAAGGAATTTTTATTTCTTTTGGTAATAAGCTGAGCTCTTTTTCCAGCGTTTCTAATTCTTCATTAGTTGGGGAAAGAAACTTTACGCATTTTTTACAAATTTTTCTCACTAATCTTTGGGCAATAGCAATATTAATAGCCGGGGCAATATTTATGGGTATTTCTCCCAAGGCCTGGAGGCGAGCAACAGTATGGGCCGCGTCATTAGTATGAAGAGTTGTCAAAACTAAATGGCCGGTGAGAGCTGCTTGAATTGCTGTTTTAGCAGTATCTAAGTCCCTTATTTCTCCAACTAAAATTACATCCGGGTCTTGGCGAACTATTGCTCTCAGCCCATTGGCAAAATCATATCCCTTTTCCGGCGCTACTTGAGTTTGGGTAATTCCTTCAAGATGATATTCAATTGGGTCTTCAATAGTAATGATTTTAATTTCTGGATTTTCAAGCCGTTTTAGAATGGCATAGAGAGTTGTAGTTTTTCCAGAGCCGGTTGGTCCGGTCACAATAATCATTCCATTTGGTTTTTTTATTTCTTTTTTAAAAATCTCTAACATATCTTCTCTTATCCCTAAATCTTCTATTTCAATTAAACTTTTAGGATTTAAAATTCTTATTACGATTGATTCTCCATATTGAGACGGCAAAACCGAAACCCTTGTTTCAATCTCTTCAGTTTTATTATTAGTTCCGCTTTCAGCGGGACTAACTAGAATACTGAATCTGCCATCTTGGGCTTTATCAATAATATTTAATTTAAGTCCGCTTAATAGTTTAATTCTTGATAGCAGAATTTGATAAATTCTTTGGTCTAAAATCACAACTTCATGGAGTATTCCGTCAATTCTCACTCTAATTTTTATTCCTTCTTCTTCGGGCTCAATATGAATATCAGAAGCATCAAGAATAATTGAACCGCCTAAAATAATCTCAATTGTTTTTGTTATTTCTTGATTAAATGATTTAATAATTTCTTCTTTAAAAGCTAAAATATTTTTAATAATAGCCCTTTTTATTTTTACTTGCCCAGTAATTTTTTCTGCCATAATTAACGCTTCGCTATATTAAACAAAATTTATTATTTCATTTTTTATTTTTTCTAAATTATTTTCCTTAATTTCAAAAAGAATCCCTTTTCCTTTCCGAGCTTGAACTCCTTTTAAATTTTCTAATATTTTTAAGAGTTTATTCTCGTCTTCAGAATAAAAAACTCCTTTTGTTGACGGGGTAGAGTGATGATTTGGATAAAGAATCAAAAAATTTCCCAAAGCTAAATTAGTTTTTAATTGTTTTAAAGAATAAGGTAAATCTGCAGGTTTTGAGTTGGTCTCAAAAAAATCCTCTTCTTTTAAAATAACTGAAACGATATTTTTTTCTTTATTAAAATTAATTTTATCTAAAACTTTGTTAAACAATTGAAAAGCAGTCAAGGAAGTAAAAATTTTTTCTAAAAGTGTTTCCAAAAGTTCAAAAACTATTTCCGGAAGCGAGCAATTTTTAATTAAATTAATTTCACCAAAATTTTCATTGTTGATTTGATTGTCAATATTAATAACAGGTGTTATTTGAGGGATGTCTTTGTTTTGTTTTACTCCTAAGGTAATTAAAAGTTCTGATGGAGAATTATCAGCAATTTGTTTAAAAGAAATATTGTCTTTTTTCAAAACGCCATTTTTAGTTTTAAAATAGAGGTTTAATCTATTATCTGTTTTTTCATAAAAAACCTGCGAAATTTTCGTTTCTTCTTTAATTGATATTAGAGAATCAAAAGAGATTGACGAGGATTCTTTTTCTATTAAAAATTGAAATTTTTCTGGGATTTTTTCAATGATTAAATTTACTTTTTCCTTTAATTCTTTTAAACTATAAAAAAGAGCTAAAGAAGCGCAAAAAGAATCTATTTTTAAGTCCTGGCAAGGGAAAATAGCAATATTTTTAGCTTCTTTGATGAGTTTTTTTGCTTTTTGGTAATTTTTCATAATGACGCTGCGCTATGTTAAAGTATCATTCCTAAATTAACTTAAATTTGGGCTAAAGTCAACCAATAAAATGAATTATATTACTTTTAATTCTATCCAAACAAAAAAAATGGGGCGAAAAATTGCCCAAGAAATTTTAAAAAGACCTTTAGACAAGAAGGCGATTGTTATTGGATTAATAGGGGATTTAGGAGGAGGGAAAACTACTTTCCTCCAAGGTTTTGCCAAAGGATTAAGAATCAAAAACAAAATTTTAAGCCCTACCTTTGTTTTAATGAAAAAATTTAAAATTCGCGAAAATTCGCACTCAAATTCGTATAAATTTGCGACTTTCTATCACCTTGATTGTTATAGAATCAAAAAGCCAAAAGAGATTTTAGGAATAGGGTTTGAGGAAATTATCAAAAATCCCCATAATATTGTGGTTATTGAATGGGCAGATAGAATTAAAAAAATACTTCCTAAAGAAAGTCTAATTATAAGATTTAAATTTATAAACCAAAATACTCGTAAAATACTGTTCAACCCCTAAGAACATCTGTCCTAATCTTTGGAGATCGGATCTCGAAAATTTGCCTCTCCACTTGATTTTTTAAGAAAAAAGTGGTATAATTCTTTTTAGATATTTAAAAACTTAATAGGGGAGGAAAATAAAATGAGAAAAATTTTGATTTTTCTTTTTTTGGTTTTAATTGGAGCTGAATCAGCCAGTGGATGCTGGAAAAATTGGGAGATTAAGAGAGATAAAATTGTTTCTTCTGCTCTAAAGGGTAATAAATTAAATGACCCGGAAACCCGAGGTTTAGTGATTTTTCTACCGCCTGGATATAAGAACCTGCCTCGGCAGAACCTTGATTCCTCGCTAACGCTCGGAAATAAGACAAGTAAAAAATATTATCCAACTATTTATTTTTTACATGGTTTTGAGGAAAACCAGGAAACCTATCTGAAAATATTAGGAGAAAAGAATGTAATTAATTTTTTAGGTTGGTTGAGTTTTTTAGGAGATTTGAAAGAGACAATAATTGTTATTCCGGATGCCTCTAATAAATACAAAGGAAGTTGGTATACAAATTCAGACGTAGGAGATTATGAGGATTATCTTAAAGAGGTGATAGAATTTATTGACAAGAATTATCGGACTATCCCTCGAGAAGAATGCCGAAGTATTTTCGGTTTTTCCATGGGAGGATACGGGGCGCTAATGCTTTCTATGAAAACAGAGCTTTTCTCAAAAGTAGCAGCTCTTTCTGCTCCCTTGGATTTCCAAGTGATAAGAGAAACTATCGCATTAAGGGTGATTGGAGAAAATCCTGGAAAGATTAAAGAACCACAGGGCGCAGATACGTTTACCCGAATTATCTATGCGATGAGTACTGTTTTTTCTTCTAACGAGACGCCTCCTTATTTCTGCGATTTTTATTTTGAATATCCAACTGGCGAAATAAAAAAAGATGTCTGGGATAAATGGGAAGAGAAAAATCCGGCTAACCTAATTGAAAAATATAAATCAAGATTAAATAAGTTAAAGATTTATATTGATAACGCGGTTAATGATGAACTTGGATTATTCCCAGCAGTTGAAAGTTTTCACCAAAAACTTTTAGAACTTGGGATAGTCCATCAATACAAGGTTTTTAAAAGTCCCCATGGGAGAGAGGGAGAAAATATTAGCCAGCAAGTACTTAAAAGATTTGTTGAGGCGATAAAGTTCCTTTCAAAGGAATGAAAATAAAATAGCCCTGAACTAAGCAAGTTAGGATAAAATACTTGGTTCAGGGCTTTTTTAATTCTTTAAGACAAGATATTATATAGTAATGGAAGAGCAGAAAAAATTGATTATTATTGATAGTAATTCTCTAATTCATCGGGCCTTTCACGCTTTACCTCCTTTAACCACCAGAAAAGGAGAATTAATAAATGCTGTTTACGGATTTTGTTTAGTTTTTCTAAAAATTTTAAGAGAGCTTCAACCAGATTATGTAGTAGCAACTTTTGATTTTCCCGGTCCAACTATTCGCCATAAAGAATTTAAAGAATATAAAGCGAAAAGGCCAAAAGCGCCAGCCGAGCTTTATTCACAGATTCCAAAAGTAAAAGAGATTTTAAAAGCATTTAATGTTAATTTTCTTGAAAAACAAGGTTTTGAAGCAGATGATTTAATTGCTACTATCTGCCAAAAAACTCAAAAACAACAAATTTTCCCAGAAATTCAAATTTATATTTTGACCGGCGATAGTGATGCTTGCCAACTTATTAATAAAAATATCAAAATTTATACTTTAGGCAGAAGAATAAAAGAAGAGATAATTTATGATGAGAACAAAATAAAAGAAAAATTCGGGCTTTTACCCAGCCAAATGAATGATTTTAAAGCCCTCGCCGGCGACCCCTCGGATAATATTCCCGGCGCTACCGGTATAGGTAAGAAAACTGCTATTGAGTTATTAAAAAATTTTGAAAGTTTAGAAAATCTTTATAAAAAAATAGAAAAAGGAGAAACCGAAAAATTGAGACCCAGAATTTTAGACATATTAATAAAAAATAAGGAACAAGTTTTTCTTTCCAGACAGTTAGTTCAAGCAAGATTTGATGTGCCGATTGATTTCGAAATTGATAATTATAAATTTGCCAATTTTGATTCTCAAACAGTAAAAAAAATTTTTGAAGATTTTGGTTTCCGAAGTTTAATAGCTCGAATACCGAATGAAAAAAAGAATTAGAGAAAAAACTTAAAGAGAGTTATAATTTATATAATATATAAATAGAAATTATGAATAACAATCTTTCAAATTTAGTTTTAGAAATTATAAAAGGAGAAACAACGCCGGAAGGGAAAATAAAGAAAATAAGCCAGTTTCTGCGAAATAAAATAAAATATAAAATTACTATTATTGGCGACCCTCAAAAAACCTTGGAGCTTGGTTTTGGTTCCTGTTTAGACAAGGCAATTTTATTTGATGAACTTGCTAAAACAGCAGGGCTTAAATCTCGTTATAGAATAACTTTAATTGATATGAAGAAAGCATTAATTGATCTTTCTTCAGTTAATTCAAAATTTTTCCCTGAATTTTTGAGTTTTTTCCCCCATTTTTTAAACGAAGTTTTTTTAAACGGTGTTTGGCAGAAATTTGACTGTTCCGGCGATAGCGATACTGATAGAATTTTTTATAAAAACGGTTTAACAATTGGTGAACCGGGAAATTATGAATTTAAAAAAGAATATATAAAAAAAGAACTCGGCGCCTTTAATGAAATTTCTGATGTCTTAAAAAATCCAGACATTTATTATTTTTTTACTCAACTTAAGAGCGATAAAAGAAAATTTTATAAAATAGCAAAATTTATCAACCTCTCATTTTTCAAAGAGAGAAATGAAAAAATAAAAGGATTAGAAAAAATGAGGCCCTTAAATGAAATAATTAATGATTTAGATAATTTAGTTTATAAATATGGCGGTTTTCCGCAGGAAATAGAAATAACAAAGGAAGAAGTCAGAGGAGTATACGGTATTGTTGGAGCCAGATATCCTATTTTTATTTATTTAACAATATTTTTTGTTCTTTCCAGAATCATTACTTCAGTTCCTTTTTCTAGTTTCGTTTATTTTTATCTCGGCTACGGTTTTTTGGCAAATGCTTTAATTCATTTTTTAGTCAAAAAAAACGAACATTCACCGGGGATTAAAGTGGCGATAAATGCAAGCGTTCTTTTATTTTTATTGGAGATGTTTATTTTTGCTTTAATGATTTATTTCACAATGCCATTTTTTATTACTATTTTCGGTTCTGTTCTTTGGTTTGCAGTTTTAGGGTATCTTACCTATTCTTCAGGCGGCGCTAGAGGTTGGGCGGCGGGGGGAGTAGCCGTTGCTTCAATTTACACTTTTTTATTTTCCTTTGTTTTTATCAGTCTAGTTTTATTTTGGGAGTATACAGGAATTGGCGCATCTCATTTGAATATTTACGGCTTTTTTTATCAGAAACCATATTACGCAATGTCGTTTCTTGCTTTATCCTTTCTTTATTTTCTCATCCATGATGCTAATAATCTTTTTATTTGGCGAGAATTAAAATATAAATCCAAAACATTAGAGGAAAGAACTAAAGAATTAGAAATTTTAAAAGAGCAATTAGACGAAAAAGTTAAAGAAAGAACAATTGAATTGGAAAAAGCAAAAAGTGAGTTGGAAGAATCAAAAACAGTTTTGGAGATTAAAGTAAAGGCCAGAACAAGAGAATTAGAAGAATTAACTGAAACATTAGACGAAAAAGTTAAAGAAAGAACAGCCGAACTTCAAAAAAGAATAAATGAACTAGAGCGTTTTCATAAAGTCACTGTTGGCAGAGAATTAAAAATGATAGAATTAAAAAAGGAATTAAAAAAAATTAAAGAAGAAGAAAAAATAAAAGGTCGGTCAATATAAGACAGAGCTAATTTATGGAAGAAATTTATCAAAAATTAAAAAAAGAAGCTGAAAAATTAGCAAAAATTCCGGGCAATTCCCGAGGAGAAATATTAAAAACCCATTTTAATTACATTAAAATTAAAAAAGGTGAAGAAGGGGTAAGGCAGGTTGGGGGAATGATGGAAAGATTGGGTTGCCCGATAAAATTAAAGGAAATCAATTCTTTAAACTGGTATCCGGAATATTTAAGCGTCCTTGTAATTTTAGTTGCTAAAGAATTATTTAAATGGAGCGATTCTGATATTTACAACTGGGGATATGAAACCCCAAAATTTTCTTTTATTGTCAGGTTGATGATGAAACATTTTTTAAGTTTAAAGATAACCTACCAAAAAGCCCCGGTTTATTGGCAAGGACACTATGATTTTGGAGAATTAGAAGTGCCGGATTTTAGCGAAAAAGAAAAATATTTTATCATTCGGGTTAAAGATTATAAATTCCACCCGATTACCTGTGAATTTCATAAGGGTTATTATGTTAAAATTGCCGAATTCGGGACAAGAAACAAAAAATTTTTTATTGAAGAAACAAAATGTATGTTTAAAGGAGATCCTTATCATGAATTTAAAACAACCTGGCAAGAAATTTAATATAATATGGTAAGAAAAAAAAACAAACTGAAAAACGAAGTTTATAGCGAAGCGAAGCGGAGCGTTAAAAACGAAGTTTATAGCGAAGCGAAGCGGAGCGTTAAAAATGAGAATGTTCAAAAAAGACAATTACAAAGCTGTCAACAAGACCTCGGAGAATTAGAGAAATATATAAAAGAATTCTCTGCCTTCTTGCCTTTAGCCGTTTGTACAGTAAATCCGGTTGGGACAATTTTAGACGTTAATAAAGCATTTGAGAAATTGGTTAAATTTGATTCCCTTGAAATTGTTGGGAAAGAAATTGAAAATTTTTTTCTGGAAAAAGAAAAATTAAATAAACTACAAAAGGAAATAATAGAAAAGAAAGAAATTTTAAATCAAGAAATAACATTAATCACAAAAGAAAAGAAAGAAATTTCGGTTAACGCATCTTTTTCTTCGAGAGAAGATGCCGAAGGAAATTATACTGGTTATTTTTTAGGCATTTCAGATATTTCCGAACTTAAAAAATTTCAAATTGGTCTGGAAGAGCGCATCAGAGAAAGAACAGAAGAATTAATAAAATCAAGAGAAGCGCTTTTAAATATTTTATCAGATGCCGAAGAAGCAAGAGAAATAGCGGAGATTGAAAGAGACAAAACCTTAACAATGTTTGAGAATTTTCCAGAAGGATTAATGTTTTTTAATAATGAAAATAAAACTGCTCTAATCAACCCCCAAATTAATTCTTTTTTTAATGTAAACAAAGAAAAATTGATTGGTAAAGGAATCAAAGATTTAGAAAAAATTTCTTCCCTTTCGTCTTTAGTAGCTATTTTAGGAGAAAAACTATCTCCAGTTTATAAAAAAGAATTAGAAATAACTGAAAATTTAATTTTGGAAATTTCTGTTCTCCCGATTATTTCGTTAGCTGGTGAAAAAATCGGAACCCTGGTTTTACTTCGTAATATTACTCGAGAAAAAATAGTTGAAAAACTAAAAACAGAATTTGTGACAATTTCTGCTCACCAGCTTCGGACTCCTCTCTCGGCAATTAAATGGACAATAAGGATGCTTCTTGATGGAGATGTTGGGAAATTAACTGATGAACAAACTGAATTTTTAAAGAAAGCTTATCAAAGTAATGAAAGGATGGTAAATTTGATAAATGATTTGTTAAATGTGACAAGAATTGAGGAAGGCAGGTATCTTTACAATCCTGAAGAATTAGATATGATTGAATTAATTGAAAAAACAATAATTCCATTAAAGGAGATTGCTGAAAGAAAAAATCTTAAATTTGAATTTTTAAAGCCCAAAGAAAAAGAAATAAAGGTGAGAGTTGATAAAGAAAAAATTTCCTTAGCGATTTCCAACTTAGTTGATAATGCAATTAATTACACAAAAGAAGGAAAAATAAGCATTCAGTTTGAATATGACAGTAAAGACAAACAAGTGAAATTTTCAGTTAAAGATACTGGGATTGGAATTTCTGAAGAACAACAAAAAAGATTATTTTCTAAATTTTTTCGAGGAATTAATGCTATAAAAGCAGAAACCGAAGGGACAGGATTAGGTCTTTTTATTGCGAAAAACATAATTGAAGCTCATGGTGGTAGAATTTGGTTTGAATCAGAAGAGGGAAAAGGAACAACTTTTTATTTCACTTTGCCTTTAAAAAAATAGTATGTTATAATTATTATCTCCGTAAACTTGACTCGTTTTTTTAAAAAGAATACAATTAAATCAAGATTATGGGTAAAAAAATTTTAATAGCTGAAGATGAAGCAATTCTTTCTACTCTGCTTGAAAAAAAGTTGATAGAAGAAGGCT
>PEWP01000032.1:0-15923 GCA_002779425.1 bacterium (Candidatus Gribaldobacteria) CG07_land_8_20_14_0_80_33_18
GGCTGATTCGTTTTTACGAATCGTAAAAGCCGCCCCTGTTTTTATTTCAAAGTTGTGGTTATTTTTATATAATAGAAGATAATGAAACTCATTGAATTAAAGAACAAAAAAATCTTAATTTTGGGGTTTGGAGAAGAGGGGAGAGATACCTTTTTGGCCTTACATAAATTGTTTCCGAAAAAGGTTATTGGGATAGCTGACCAAAAAGAATTTTCAATTTTCAATTTTCAATTTTCAAATACTAAGCGGCATCTCGGGAAAAACTATCTCAAGTCGCTGAAAAATTACGATGTTATAATTAAATCTCCGGGAATCCCCAGAACAATTTTAAAACCCTATTTGAAAAAAAACATCCGAGTTACTTCCCAGACCGAGATTTTTTTCCAAAATTGTCCCGGAACAATTATTGGCGTAACCGGAACAAAAGGGAAGGGAACAACATCAAGTTTAATTTATCACATTCTTAAAAAAGCCGGATTAAAAACCCATTTAGTCGGGAATATTGGCAAGCCGGTCTTTTTAAAACTCCTTAAAGCAAAAAAAGACGATATTTTTATTTATGAACTTTCTTCTCACCAACTTCAAGATTTAAAAATTTCTCCCCGGATTGCTGTTTTTTTAAACATTTATCCAGCTCATCTGGATTATTATAAAAATTTCAATGAATATAAAAGAGCCAAAGAAAATATCGCCCTTCATCAGACAAAAAACGATTTTTTCATTTATAATTCTGACCAAAAAATTCTTTGCGAATTAGCAAAAAAAACGAAAGCGAAAAAAATTCCCATCCCTGCGAATTACGAATTTCTTGCCAATATCCGGATTCCTTTAATAGGGAAATTTAATTTAAAAAATGTAATGGCGGCAATGGTTGTTGCTAAATTATTGGGAATAAAAAACAAAGATATTATTAAAGCAATTAAAACATTCAAGCCCTTAGCTCATCGGTTAGAATTTACGGGGAAATATAAAGGAATAAAATTTTACAACGATTCTTTGGCAACTATTCCTCAAGCAGTGGAAGCGGCTTTAGAGGCCTTGGGAAGAAAAGTAAAAACTTTAATTTTGGGCGGCGAAAAAGTAAAAGGATTTGATTTTTCTTCCTTGGCTAAAAAAATTTTAAGACAGAAAATAAAAACACTTATTTTTTTAGATAGAAACCCGAAAAATCCCATTGATACAGCAAAACAAATCTCTCAAATTTTCGAGATCCGATCTCGAAAGATTATACCGAGGATGTTCTTTGTTTCTTCAATGAAAGAAGCAGTCAAATTAGCTTTTCAAACTGCCAAAAAAGAAGAAATCTGTCTTCTTTCACCCGGTTCTCCCAGTTTTAACCTTTTTAAAAATTATAAAGAGAGAGGGGATTTATTTAAAAAATATGTAAAACATTTTGGAGCGAAATTATGAAAAAAACTCATTCTATTGATTATGTATTACTAATAGTGGTTGTTATTTTAATTTTGATAGGAATGGTAATGATTGCTACCGTCTCCATCCCTTTGAGTTTAGAAAAATTTGGCAATAGTTTTTATTATTTACGCCATCAGATATTATTTGGAATTTTACCAGCCCTTGCTTTGGCAATTCTATTTTTTAAAATTCCTTTAAACTATCTTAAAAAATATGCCCTCTTTCTTTTATTGGCGAATCTCATTGCCTTATTTTTAATTTTTCTGCCCAAAATTGGCATAACAATAAAAGGCAGTTCTCGTTGGCTAAATTTAGGAGGTGTTATTTTCCAACCATCGGAATTCTTAAAAATTACTTTTTTACTTTATCTTTCAGTTTGGTTAAGCCAAAAAGCAAACAAATCCAAACCCCAAATTCTAATCGCTTTTTTAATAATTTTGGGTATTTTAACTTTCCTTTTAATAAAACAACCTGATATGGGCACTTTAGTTGTCATTGGAATTGTGGCAATTTTAATGTATTTTGTCAGTCCCATGCCATTTTGGCATACCCTCCTTATAATTTTAATCGGAGTAACAATAGGACTTCTTTTAATATATATAGCGCCTTATCGATTAGAGAGGTTAATTACTCTTTTGCGGCCAGAAACAATTGACCCCTTAGGTAAAGGTTATCAAATCCGGCAATCTTTAATTGCTATCGGCTCCGGAAAAATCTGGGGAATTGAAGGAATTTTTAGTTTAGGAATGAGCCGTCAAAAATTTGGTTTCTTGCCCCACTCAATATCTGATTCAATTTTTGCTATAATAGGAGAAGAATTCGGTTTTATTGGCTGTCTTGCGCTTGTTTCGCTTTTTATTCTTTTTTTCTGGCGAGGAATAAGAATTGCCAAAAATTGTTCAGATAAATTTTTATCTTTTGTTGCTTTCGGTTTTTCTACTTTAATAATTGTTCAGGCATTTGTTAATATCGGTTCAATGATTGGAATTTTACCTTTAACTGGCGTTCCTTTGCCTTTTATCAGTTATGGCGGTTCCCATTTAGTCGCTGAACTTATCGGAATCGGGATAATTTTAAACGTATCAAAAACATAATTTATATATGAAGATAGTTTTTACCGGTGGCGGCACCGGCGGCCATATTTTCCCAATAATAGCAATTATCAGAGAAATGAAAAAACTCTCTAAAGGAGCTCCTTTTTCTTTGTTTTTTATTGGAGCAAAAGATGATTATAGTTTAACCCTCCTTTCAGGAGAAGGAATAAAGATTAAAAATATAATCGCCGGCAAATTCCGAAGATATTTTTCTTTTAAAAATTTCCTTGATTTTTTTAAAATCGTTATTGGAATTATTCAAGCATTATTTTATTTATTTTTTCTAAGCCCGGATATCGTATTTTCTAAAGGAGGATATGGTTCTTTCCCAGTGACTTTTGCCGCCAGAATACTTCACATTCCTATTTTTTTGCACGAATCCGATATTGTTCCCGGCTTGGCTACCAAAATGGAAAGCAAATGGGCAGAAGAAATCTTCATTTCTTTTGATAAAACCCAATTTTTTCCTAAAGAAAAAATAATTTTGGTTGGTAATCCAACGAGAACTGAAATTTTAGAAGGTTCAAAAGAAAAAGCGAAAAAAATATTTAATTTAACTGAAGAAAAACCCCTGATTCTAATTTTAGGCGGGTCCCAAGGAGCCCAAAAAATAAATGATACTATTCTCGAAATTTTACTTGAGCTCATTAGAAATTTTGAAATTATTCACTCAACTGGAGAAAAAAATTTTAATCAAGTGAGGTCGGAAGCAGAAGTTGTTATTTCTTCCGCAGATTTAAAATATTATCATCCTTTTCCTTTTTTAAACGAAGAATATCTTAAAAATGCCTTAGCTGCTGCTGATTTAATTATTTCTCGAGCTGGAGCCGGTTCTATTTTTGAAATTGCCGCGGTTGGAAAGCCAAGTATTTTAATACCCTTATCGAGTTCTGCTTCAAATCATCAAATAGAAAATGCCTATGCCTATATTAAAAACGGCGCTGGTTTAGTCATTGAGGAAGAAAATTTTAAACCCCATTTCTTTTTAGAAAGAATAAATTCTCTGTTTTTACGAGCTCAAGTTTTAGAAAAAATGGCCCAGCAAGCCAAAATCTTTTCTAAACCAAAAGCTGCCAAAATCATTGCCTCATACCTTTTAGAATATTTAAATTTGTAACATATCGTTATATAATTAGAATATGAAAGGGAATTTAAAACGGAGTGAAGCGTTAAAATTAATTAGACCGGGGGAAATAAGAGTAAGAATCGCGCCTTCGCCAACCGGGCCATTACATATTGGCACCGCCCGAACAACTCTTTTTAATTATCTTTTTGCCAAAAAATATAAAGGAAGTTTTATTTTAAGAATTGAGGATACTGATATTGGAAGGTCAACCAAAGAATTTGAAGAAGATATTAAACAAAACTTAAAATGGCTTGGCTTGGAATGGGATGAAGGACCCTATCGTCAAAGCGAAAGAAAAGAAATTTATCGAAAATACATTGAAAAACTTTTAAAAGAAAAAAGCGCCTATTGTTGTTTTTGCTCAAAAGAAGAATTAGAGGAACAACGTCAATATAAAATGTCAATCGGCGAGCCGCCGCTTTATTCGGGTAAATGCCGAAATTTGACTCCTGCTCAAATTAAAAAAAATCTGGGACAGGGGAAACCTTTTATTATCAGATTTAATAACAGCCAAAAGACAGATGGGGAAAAAATAATTTTCAATGACCTCATCCGAGGAAAAATAGAGTTTAATAAAACGCTCTTAGGAGATTTCGCTATTGCTAAAAGTTTGGATGCGCCATTATATAATTTAGTGGTAGTAATTGATGATTTTAAAATGAAAATCACCCATATTATAAGAGGAGAAGACCATATTTCCAACACTCCAAAACAAATCTTACTCCAAAAAGTTCTGAAATTACCCCAACCAAAATATGCGCATTTGCCTTTAATTTTAGGACCTGACAAATCAAAATTAAGCAAACGACACAATACAGTAGCTGTTTCGAAATATAGAAAAGACGGTTATTTACCAGAAGCCCTAATAAATTTTATGGTCCTTTTAGGATGGAATCCTAAAGATAATCGGGAAATTTTTTCCTTACCATCGTTAATTAAAGAATTTACTTTTGAGGGAATTCAAAAAGCTGGAGCAATTTTTAATATTTCTAAATTAGATTGGATAAATGGATTTTATATCCGCCAGAAATCAATTAAAAAATTAACTGAACTTTGCTTGCCATACTTAATCGAAAAAGGATTAGTTGAACCGATATTTAAAACTGAACAATACCCGCCAGCTTACGGTGGAAAAATTATTACTCCTTCTTATCAAATAAGTGAAACAAGGGAAAATATAAATTTTGAGAACTTAGAAAAAATTATAAATTTATATCAAGAAAGATTAAAAAAATTATCAGAAATCGTTGAGTTGACTGATTTCTTTTTTAGGTTAAAATTAAATTATCCAAAAGAGTTGTTAAGATGGAAAGATATGACTGATAAAGAAATTAAAGAATCTCTTGATAAATTGACTAAAGTATTAGGTAAAATAAAAGAGAAAAATTGGACAGCACTAAATTTAGAAGAGATATTATTAAAAGAAGTAAAGGCAGGCAGAGCATCCAAAGATAGGGGATACTTGCTTTGGCCTTTAAGGGTCGCTTTAACAGGGAAAAAGACCTCAGCCGGACCTTTTGAGATTGCTGAAATTTTAGGAAAAGAAAAAACATTAAAAAGAATAAAAGAAGCAATAAATATAATTATATGAAATATCTTTTAATAACAATTTTTATCATTCCTATAATTGTTTTCGCCCAAACAATTAATAGCGTTAGCGTTTTAATTGTTTTTGCCCAAACAAGCAGTCAAACCACGTCAAATCCAGAACAGCTCCCTTCAACTTTAGAGGAGTTAAAATTAATGTGGCAAAATCTTAAAGAGAAAGGACCTTCGGTTTTTATTGAAGGGACAAAACAATCTTTTAAACAAGCATTAGTAATCTGGAAGAAAATTCATGTAAAAATTGTTAATTGGTGGCAAAACTATGTTCTGCCAAAAGTCAAAAGCTGGTTTTCAAAAGAGGTTAAACAGAGAAAACCGGGTTTAGAAGAGGAGTTTGAAAAGGAGAAAAAAGAAACAGGAGGGGAATTAATAAACTTCAAAAATAAAGTTTTTGAATTTTATCAATTTTTTAAACAAAAATTTTTAAATTTAAAAAAGTAAGAGAAAAGGAAGTGGGGGAAAGGGCTTTGATATAGAAAGAGTCGGACAATGTAGATTAAGCGACATATATTATGCAAAAATCAAACAAACCAATTATAAGAACCTTCCGCTTCGCGGAAGAACCTTGAAATGCTCCATAAATCAAATAAAAGCATTATAAAACATATTCTTGACTTTTTAGATTATTGTGAAGTGGAAAAAGGATTAGCTGATAGAACTCAGGAAAATTATAAGCACTATCTTGAAAAATTTGTCCGCTGGCTAAAAATGGCTAAAAAAGAAGTTCTTTTCCCTCACGAGTTAACTCCCGAAGATATTTGGAATTATCGAATTTATTTGTCGCGATTTCAAGATAAAAAAGGCAAAACCTTGAAAAAAATGACTCAAAACTATTATTTAATAGCTCTGCGGGCCTTTCTAAGCTATTTTACAGCCAAAGATATTATTTCCCTTCCAGCTAATAAAATAGTTCTTTCAAAAGAAAGTAAAAAAGAAAAAACAGTAAAATTTCTCAGTTTAGAACAAATTGAAAAACTTTTATTAACTCCTGATATTAAAACTCCGATTGGTTTAAGAAATAGGACTATTTTAGAAACCTTTTTTTCAACTGGCTTAAGAATAGCCGAACTTGTTGCGCTTAACCGAGAACAATTTATTTCAATAAGAACCACTCCTCGCTTCGCTCGTCGGAACCTTGATTCCTCGCTTCGCTCGGAATTAAAAGATAAAAAAGATTTAGAACTCGGTATTATTGGCAAAGGCGGTTATCCTCGAACTGTTTATTTTTCCGAAAGAGCGTTATCTTGGCTTAAAAAATACCTTGAAACCAGAAAGGATAAGGAAAAAGCTTTATTCATTCATTATCGCTCCAAAGAAGGCGCAGCCTCCCGACTAACTGCCCGTTCTATTGAACGAATCGTTAAAAAATATGTAATTTTGGCCGGTGTACCTATTTTTACTACTCCCCATACACTTCGTCATTCTTATGCTACAGATCTTTTAACCCAAGGAGTTGATTTACGCACGATTCAGGAGTTTTTAGGCCATCGTTCGATTGTTACAACCCAAATTTATACCCATATTACCAACAAGCGTCTAAGAGATATTCATCGAAAATTTCATAGTGGAAGAAAACTCAAGGAATAATTAAGGAATAATTAAAAGAGGCGGTTTTTTTAAATAAAAAGAAATTATTATTCCGATACCAAAAAAAAGTAAACATAAAAGAAAAATTAGAAGAAATAATAAAATCTTGTGGGCCTGCCTGCGCAGGCAGGCCTTGAAAAATTGAATAAATTTTGATAACATAAATATCTATGGCAAAAACAAAATCAAGAGGTGCAACAAGTTTAGGGAGAGATTCAATAGCTAAAAGATTAGGAGTTAAAATTTTTGAAGGCCAAAAAGTCAAACCCGGTATGATTATAATCCGCCAACGAGGCACAAAATTCCTTGCTGGTAAAAATATCGGCTGCGGCAAGGATTACACCCTTTATGCTTTAAAAGAAGGGGTAGTCAAATTCCGAACAAAAAGAAAAAAAGGATTCAATAATCAGCAAAGACTTGCTAAAATTGTAGAAATAGAATAACTACTCACTACTCACTACTCTACTCACTGATTTCTTAATAAACTCCCTAAATAAGGGGTGTGGTTTTAAAGGCCGTGATTTATATTCCGGATGAAATTGAGTAGCTATAAAAAAGGGGTGGGTTTTAAGTTCAATTATTTCAACTAAGTCCTTTTCAGGATTAATGCCAACCATTACCATTCCTTTGGACTCTAAAACCTTTCTAAACGCATTATTTAACTCATAGCGGTGCCGATGGCGTTCAGAGACGAAAGAACGTGCATAGGCCTTAAAACTAAGGGTTTTTGGCTTAATTTTACAGGGATAAGTCCCTAATCTCATTGTTCCCCCATATTTTTTCTTTTTTAAAAGTTTTTTCTGTTCAGATATAATATCAATTACAGGATATTGACAATTTGGTAAAAATTCAGTAGAATTTGCTTTTCTCAAACCACAAACATTTCTCGCAAACTCAACCACTGAAAGTTGCATTCCTAAACACAGTCCAAGAAATGGAATTTTTTGTTTTCGGCAGAATTCAATTACTTTTATTTTTCCTTCCACTCCCCTACTTCCGAAACCTCCGGGAATAATTACCCCGTTGAAATTTTTTAATTCTTTTATTTTTTTAGGATTTTTTTCATATTCTTCAGTATCAAGCCAGAAAATCCTTGGTTCAAGAGAAAAATAATATGAGGCATGTTTAATTGCTTCAATTACTGAAATATAAGAATCCATTAAAGTAAAATCTCCTGTTTTAAAATATTTTCCGGCAATGGCAATTTTTACTTCTCTTTTAGGAAATTTTATTTTTTTTACTAATTTTCGCCAATCATTTAAATTACTTTTTTTAGCCCGCATTTTTAATTTTTTTAAAATTTGATTTCCTAAATTATCTTTTTCAAAATTAATTGGTATCTCGTAAATTGATTTAATATCAGGAGCAGAAATAACATCTTTTTCCGTAACATTGCAAAAAATAGAAATTTTCTTTTTTCTTATGGCATCCAAAGGCGTTGGCGCTCTGGCAATAATTATATCGGGCTGAATCCCAGCCATATTTAAAGACCTTACCGCATACTGAGTCGGCTTAGTTTTCATTTCTCCTATCATTTTGGGAACTGGTAAATAGCTTACCAAAATAAAAACAACATCATTTGGATGTTGAAGTTTTAATATTCTTGCCGCTTCCAAAAAAAGCATATTCTGGTACTCCCCTACTGTTCCGCCAATTTCAATTAAAATAAAATCAGCTTTAGTTTTTCTTTCCAGTTTCTTAATCTGAGAAATAACTTCATTGGGAATATGGGGAACCACTTCAACGCATTTACCTTGATATTCTAAATTTCTTTCTTTTTGAATTACCCTCTGATAAACTCTGCCGGTAGTTAAATAATTATCATTCGTTAAATCTTGGTCTAAAAATCTTTCATAATTTCCTACATCCTGATCGCATTCCATTCCATCGTCAGTAACAAAAATCTCCCCGTGTTCAAGTGGATTCATTGTTCCGGCATCAACGTTAATGTAAGGGTCAATTTTAATAGCATTAACTTTAAATCCCTTGCTTTTGAGAATTCTACCAATAGAAGCTGTTGCCACCCCCTTACCGATACCAGACATTACTCCACCAGTAATAAAAATATACTTTGCCATGATGCAAAAATGTTTATTTCTCCTCTACTACTATTACTTTTATTTCTGCTTCTAAATTATGGTCAAACTTGATTTTTATCGGAAACTCCCCTAATTCCGAAATGGAATTTTGCAAATGGATTTGGGATTTATTAATTTCAAATCCCTGAACTTTTAAAGACTCTTTAATTTTTTGGATATTAATACTTTCATAAAGTTGATTTTCTAACCCCACTTTTACTGGAATTGTTATTTCTAATCCATCTAACTTAGAAACAATTTCCGTTATTTTCTTTAACTCTTCTTCTGCTTTTTTCTCTTGTTTTTCTTGCTGAATTTTAGCCCACTCTAAAAGTTTTTTAGTGGCTGGTTTTGCTAAACCCTTAGGAATTAAATAATTTCGAGCATAACCCGGTTTTGCCTCTTTCACTTCGTATTTACTTCCTAAATTTTCAATATCTTGTAAAAGTATTATCTTCATAGGTTTTTAATTATTTCTATTGCTTTTTCTAATTGAGGATCTTTATCTTTTTCATAATCCTTTTCAGTTAATTTTACTTCAATATCGGGTTGTAATCCAGAATTCTCAATTAAATGACCTTTTGGCGTTAACCATTTGGCAATTGTTATTTTTAAACTTGAATTATTTTTTAGCGAAACTTTTTCTTGAACTGAACCTTTCCCAAAAGATGTTTCTCCAATTAACAGAATATTTCGATTATCTCGAAGCGCTCCAGCTAAAATTTCTGCGCCAGAAGCCGTTCCTTCATTAATTAAAATTACCATCTTCCATTGAGAAAAGTTTGCCGGCCCTTCTGATTTATATTCTATTTTTGATTCTTCCTCTTTACTTTCCTGCCAAACTACTGTTTGCCCTTTTTCTAAAAACCAACCGGCAATCTCTTGAGCGACTTCCAAATATCCTCCGGGATTACTTCGGAGATCTAAAATTATTTTATTAGTATCAGTATTTAAAATCTCAATTGCTGCCTTTTTAAATTCGGCTGGTAAAATTTGATTAAATTGATAAATCTTTAAATAAGCAATTTTAGAATTATCAATTTCTTTAATTTCCCATTCTAAAGATGGAATCTGAATTCCCTCTCTTATTAATTTAAATTCTTTTGGTTCTGCCCAACCTTCTCTTGAAATTAAAAGAGTTACTTCTGTTCCTTTGGGCCCTCTAATCAAACTTACTGCCTCATCAAGAGTTAAATCAAAAGTATAAGTATCATTGATTTTTAAAATTTCATCGCCGGGGCGCAATTCTGCTCGCTCAGCCGGAGTATTTTTAAGGGGGGAAATTACTTTTAGTTTTTCTTTTTTAATATCAATATGCATTCCTACTCCTTCATATCTCCCCAAAAGTTCTTCTTCAAATTCCTTTGTCTTTTCTGGAGTAAAAAAAGAAGTATGGGGGTCGCCCAATGACTTTATCATTCCATTAATAGCGCCGTAAACCATTTTTTGATAATCAATTTTACTTTTATCTAAAAATTCATTTTCTACTACTTGCCAGGCCTCCCAGAAAAGAGAAAAATCAACTTCATTTGGTTTCCCGACGTCTTGATTTATTAGTTTAAATTTTGCAGCAATCGGCGTTATTATTTCCTTTGTCTTAAACTTAAAATAGATTCCAAACTGCCAGCCTAAAACCCAAACGAGAATAAGAAGAAGAATAATAAAAGTTTTCTTAAATTGGGAAGTAAATTTAAAAGTCATAAAAATATTATACCAGAAAAAAATTATATTTCAATAAAATAAAAAGATGGGTGACAATATCACCCATCTTTAGTATTAAATCACCTTTTAACTGGTCTTGCGTCCTAACAGTTTATAATTACCAATCCTTTTGGCATTTGATTGATTCTTAGCCAAACGGTCGAGAAGAACACGAGCTATCGGAGGATTAAAGGTTGGGCAGAACCAAAAGTATCTTTTAAAAATTGTCAACCTTTACTGGGGTTTGGCGGCAAATTATTTTCGGAAAAGAAAAAAGCCGGGTACTTACATTTACATTTGTAAATGTTTTCCCCGGCATATGTACTAGAGAATTTCCAAAAAAATTTATTTCAGAAATTCTCTAATCTTCAAATTCAACCCAGTTTTTTCATTTAAAAGAGCTATATAGCTCTTTACTGGATTGATTGGCTTAAACTGGGTTCCACCCCAGTCTAGCCAGTCGTTACTGGTTGAGATGGAAGACTTTGTCCGCAGGGTATAAACCTCGTAAGATCGGTTATACCGATCTTTAAGGTTTACAATCTTTTTCTCTACTTCTTTGGGGAGAAGCAGAGAAATATCCAAAGTCACCAGGCCGTCTGTGTTGGTCCAACCAACCCAGACAAACTTTTTACCCGCTACCTCACCTGTGCCCCAAGCGTTCAACCTTGCCCAGGCGAATCGGTCATGATAGTTTGACTCAAATAATTGAATCATTTGAGTCACTGCTTTTGGCCGGAAACCGGCCAAAAGAGTTCCAGAAACAAAGAATAACAAAAAAAATACTATCGTCCTTTTCATTTTTTACTCACCACCTTTCTTTTTTTATTTTATTATTAAATTTTCAAAAATCTGTAAATTTAGTTTAACACATCTTATCAAATTTGTCAAGGAGAAATTGGGTGAATTCAAGTTTCTCACGCAAATTTTTGATGAATTAAAAATGGGTTGAAGAGCAAAGGCACTATTGTTGTAGTGCTGTTGCAGTGCCCCCGCCGCGACTCGAACGCGGAACCACTTCCTTAAAAGGGAATTGCTCTACCAATTGAGCTACGGGGGCGGCCGAAGGCCGCGGGAAATTCGCGAACGCAGTGAGCTGAATTTCACAGGGGGGCAAAATTGCGAAGCAATTTTGCCGGAAAAAGAATTCTATACGCCTTCTTCTTTCAATTTTTCAAGTAATTCTTTTTGTTGTTTTGTTAAATTCTTTGGTGTTTTAATTATCAAGTTAACATACATATCGCCTCGGCCATAGCCGGAAAAATGAGGAATTCCCTTGCCAGAAATTCTTAAAACCTTTCCCGATTCTGTTCCGGCCGGAACCTTAAGAGAAATCTTTTTTCCATCAAGTAATGGTATATCAATTTCATCTCCCAAGCAAGCAATAGCAAAAGAGATAGGAATATTAATGTAAATATCGTCGCCTTTTCTTTTAAAAACTTTATGAGGTCGAACAAAAATTTTCACATATAAATCCCCTGCTTTTGCTCCCCTCCTTCCGGCCTCTCCTTGTTCCTTAACTTTTATAATTTGATTAGTATCAACTCCAGCTGGAATCAATATTTCAATTTCTTCTTCTTTTTTTATTCTACCTTCTCCCTGACAAACATTACAGGATTTTTCCGGTATTTTCCCTTCTCCCTGACATTGAGGACAAGTGGTATAGCGAGTAAAAGAACCCAAAATCGTTTCTTTTATCTGTTGAACTTCGCCAGTCCCTCGACAAGTAAAACATTCTTTTAATTTTGTTCCTGGTTCAGCTCCCTTACCTTGGCATCTGGAACAAATTACATATTTTCCAAGGGGAATTCTTTTTTCAATTTCATTTAAAGTATCTTCTAAATTTATTTCCAACTCTATTTCAATATCTCTTCCTTGATTTTTTGTCTTTCTTTTTCTGCCAAAACCAAAAAATTCTTCAAATATCTCTTCTATATTTGAAGAGCCAAAACCAAATTCAAAATCTTTTCCAAAATCAAATCCAAAATCAAATCCTGGACCAGTTTTTCCCGCGCCTTGCGCGCCTGCCGCGCCTTCAAAAACGTGACCAAACTGATCATACTGCGCCCTTTTTTCCCTATTAGAAAGAACTTGATAAGCTTCATTTATTTCTTTAAATTTTTTTTCATCCCCTCCTTTATAAGGATGGTGTTTATGAGCAAGAGTATGGAATGCTTTTTTAATTTCTTCTGTTGAGGCATCGCGGGAAACACCTAAAATTTTATAATAATCTTTCGTCATATGTTTATTTTTTATCAGTTTGACGATAAAGCTCAGCTCCAGCTTTTTGAATTGCCTGCGATAATTCGTTAGTTTTCGTTTTGATTTCTTCTATATTATCGCTGTCTTTTATTTTTTTTAAACTCTCAATTTTCTCTTCAATTTCTTTTTTATCCTCTGATTTTATTTTATCTTTTGCTTCGGATAAAGTTTTTTCGCAAGTATAAATTAAAGTATCGGCTGTATTTCTTGCTTGAATTAGTTCTTGTCTCTTTTTATCTTCTTCGGCATGTAATTCTGCTTCCTTTTTCATTTTTTCAATTTCTTCTTTTGATAAACCAATAGAACTCTCGATTCTAATTGATTGACTTTTGCCAGTGGCTTTATCTTTTGCTGAAACATTTAAAATCCCATTAGCATCAATATCAAAAGTTACTTCAACTTGGGGAATTCCTCGTAGCGTTGGAGGAATACCATCTAAAATAAATTTTCCTAAGGTTTTATTATCGCTTGCCATTGGTCTCTCTCCCTGTAAAACATGGATTTCAACTGAAGTTTGGTTATCCGCGGCTGTAGAAAAAATCTGAGTTTTAGAAACAGGATAAATAGTATTTTTAGAAATTAGAATAGTATTTACTCCTCCCAATGTTTCAATACCCAAAGAAAGCGGAGTAGCATCTAATAAAAGAACTTCTTTTGCTTCGCCAGCCATAATTGCCCCTTCAATAGCCGCTCCAATTGCCACTACTTCATCGGGATTAATTGATTTATTCGGTTCTTTATTAAAAAGTTTTTTTACTGCTTCTTGAATTGCCGGCATTCTTGTTTGACCGCCAACCAAAACAATCTCTTCGATATCTTTTGGTTCAAGTTTTGCTTCTTTTAAAGTTTGTTTGACTAATTTAATTGACTTTTCAATATAGTCGCCAACCATATTCTCTAATTGAGCTCTGCTTAGTTTAAAAAGTAAATGTTTTGGTCCGCTCGTATCGGAAGTAATAAAAGGAAGATTTATTTCTGTTTCTAAACTGGAGGAAAGTTCAATTTTTGCTTTCTCGGCCGTCTCTTTTATTCGCTGTAATGCCAAGGTATCTTTTGATAAATCAATTCCCTGATCTTTTTTAAAATTATTAACAATCCAATCCATTATTCTTTGGTCGAAATCATCGCCCCCAAGATGAGTATCGCCTCCTACTCCAATTACTTCTACCGTATCAGGGTCTTTTCGCATATCTAAAATTGAAACATCAAAAGTGCCCCCGCCAAAATCATAAACTAAAATTTGTTGGTTTCCTTTTTTTGTTAAACCGTAAGCTAAAGCAGCAGCAGTTGGCTCATTTAAAATTAATCTTACATTCAAACCGGCAATTTCTCCGGCAACTTTTGTTGCTTTTCTTTGAGAATCATCGAAATAAGCTGGACAAGTAATAACAGCATCGGTTATTTTTTCCCCTAATTTTTCTTCTGCATCCTGCTTTAATTTTTGTAAAATCATTGCCGAGATCTCCGCTGGTTTATACCATCTATCTCCCATCTTTACTTCCACCCCGTTGTCACTTGCTTCTTTTATTTCATAAGATAAAAGTTTTTTATCTTGAGAAACAATGGAATCAGCATATCTTCTTCCTACTAATCTTTTTACCGAATAAATTGTATTTTTGGGATTAGTGATTGCTTGGCGTCTAGCTAAAATCCCCGCTAATCTTTCATTGTTTTTTGTAATAGCAATAATTGAAGGGGTTGTTCTCGCTCCTTCTTTATTTTCAATAATTTTTGGCTCGCCGCTTTCCATAACAGCCATAGCCGAAAACGTTGTCCCTAAATCAATACCTAATATTTTCATATATTTAATAATATTTTGTGACCTTGACTTTGGCGGGTCGTAAAACCCTGCCATTAATTAAATAACCTTTTTCAATTTCTTCTAAAATTATACCTGCTTCTTTTTCTTTTGTCTCAATCTCTTTAATTACCTCATGAAAATTCGGGTCAAATTTTTCGCCCAGCGTCTTTATCTCCTCTACGCCTTCTTGTTTTAGAAATTCCGAAACCTGGTTCTTTATTTGTAAAATCCCCTCTGCCCACTTGTGCTTTTTTAAATCTTCCGGCAGTTCTTTTTCCGCAAGATAAATATTGTCTAGAATCGGCAGAATTTTTAAAATCAATTCTTCGTTCGCGTATTTTATTAATTCTCCAATCTTTTCCATCTCTTCTTTTTTATAATTCAATAAATCAGCTCTTGCTCTTTGCCAACCAGCCAAATATTCTGCCTTTTGTTTTTGGCATTCTTCTAATTTTTTCTTAAGCTCTTCCCAATTAGAAGCTTCTCCGCCACTGTCAAATTCAGCTCGCTTCGCTCGCGAATTTGCCGCGCTCTGCGGAGCGCCTCCGCTATAAACTTCGTTTTTTGGCGATTTTTTTTCCTCCATTTAATTTTCTTCTAATAATTTTGTCAAAGAATTTAATAAACTAATATTTTTATCATAAGCCATTCTTTCCGGACCTAAAATAGCTAAAATTCCTTTTTCTTTTCTGGGAAAAGAAACTTCGGTAATTATAATACTAAATTCTTTTTCTTTCAAAGGGTTTTCTCGACCAATATAAATTTTAATTTTTTCTTCTTTCTTTTTTTCTTTAAATGTATAAATATTTTCTTCAAATTCATTGATTAATTTTATAAATTTCGTTAAAAATTTAGTATTGCGAAACTCTGGCGCTTTTATTGCTTCTTGTCAATCTTCCTTTATGAAAATATCTAAATTTTCAAGATAAGTAATAACTAAATTGGAAGAAAGCGAAGATAAAATTTTTGTTAATTCATAAGAAAATTTTGAAATGTCTTTTAATCCTTCAAACCCTTCAAAAGCTTCTTTTAAAATTTCTTCTTTCCCAAATTCAATAAAATCCTCTTTAAATAAATTATCTACAAAAAATCTATAGGCCTTATTAGTTGGGATTCTTCCGCCAGAAATATGAACTTGTTCTAAAAAACCATCCTCATCAAGCCTGGCTAATTCTGCTCTTATCGTAGCCGGAGAAATTTCTAAATTATACTCTTCTTTTAGAAAATTAGAGCTTATTGGCTGAACTTCTTTAATA
>PEWP01000032.1:16097-16368 GCA_002779425.1 bacterium (Candidatus Gribaldobacteria) CG07_land_8_20_14_0_80_33_18
AGGTCGGGCCTCTGTAAGACTCTTGAAAAGCTTAAATCTGTTACCGAAATTATGAAGTAGTACAACTGTCCAAGGAAATTCCCTAACGAACCCTAACGAATAGGTGCTCCGCTTGCATAAAGAGTAGCAACTTCATCTGAGGTTAATGCTACATTCCATATTATCGCTTCATCAATTAAACCAGTAGGGTCATATCCATTGTAATTTTTTAACCTACAGAAACTTGCCCCATAATCATAATTTGCATAAGTTCCACTTGGGGTTGTGTCTG
>PEWP01000045.1 GCA_002779425.1 bacterium (Candidatus Gribaldobacteria) CG07_land_8_20_14_0_80_33_18
TTCAGTATCATTGGTGGTTTTAACAACATTGGAAATCTGAGAAAGCAATTCTACATCAGAATAATTATATTTTTTTGACAAACCCATATCTTTGCGGACTGTGTCTAAAAGTAAATCCACTGCCTTGGCGTAATTTAATACTTTAACAACTTTTTGCTGAAGGGCTGTTTTTTCCTTTATTGAATTTTCTAAAGCAGTAGTTTTATCCTGAAGCATTTTCGTTGTCTTAACGTTCTTCTGATAAAAATAAGCTCCGCATCCAATAGTAGCTACTAATAAAACTATTAATATTACAGTAATAAATTTATTCATTTTTTTAAGTAAGAAATTTTTAATAATATTTCGACCTTTACCCTGTGAAATAATTATATATCTATTATATCAATAATCAATGTCAAAATAAATACAAGATTAACCAGTAAATGTTAAAAGTTGGGGTTTAAATATTAATAAAATTCCTAAAAGAAGAATTAAAATCCCGGCAATTAATGTTGAATATCTATTATATTTATCCGAAAAACCGAAACGATTTAAAGTTATAAGAGCAACACCAAAAACTATAAAATCATCAAGCATATAGAAAATGTTATAAAAAATTAAATAGAAATAATATTGAAATGAACTAAGATTTTGGAGAGATAAAATTCTAGTATATATTGTTGGAAATCCAGCCGAACAAAAGAATTCAACGATATTTACTCCGAAAGCCAAAACCACGACCCCCAAAATAATGACTGGCACACTATTAGCTTTTAATATGTTTTGAATTTTAGCCATAAATTTCTCCTGAGATTTTGAATGATTTACTACTTTACAAACACCGGGCTGCCAAGTAAAAAAATCTTTAATTCTCCAAATTCCAAAACTAATACCAAAAATTCCAATTAAAATCCTAATTAAAGAAACATATTTCATGGCTAAAAAAATATTTAGCCAAGCAGCCATAATTAGAAAATAGAAAAAACCCTCAATAAAAATAAAAATGCTGCCAACCAAAGCTATTTTTTTTCGCGATTTCTGAACAAGCAAAAGGGAAATCAAAATAATCAAAATCCACATGGCGCAAGGATTGAATCCGTCAAGAGTTCCAAGAATAACGGTTAAAATAGGTAAAGAAAATTTTGAAAGTTCAATGCTGCCAAAAAAAGGAATTTCAATTTTTTGAGGAGCTTGTTTTATTTCAGTCAAACACTCTTTTAAACAACCTTCAATCTCTTTTGCTATCTCTTGATTAAAACCAACAAAATATTTATTCGGAGTAAAAGTTACCGGGACAAATCCATGTTCATTTTTCGGTACTTGATATTTTTCATAAAAATCCTGTAAAATTTTTTGATTCTCTGAATTAGAAATTACTTCATAATATTTTATTTCAATTTCTGGATATTTTTTTCCCAATTCTTTTAAAAATTCTTTTTCTTTAGCGCAATGGGGACAAAAATCGCTATAGAAAAAATAAATCTCAATTTTTTCCTGGGCAAAAACTACTCTTGAAAAGCAAGAGATGATTAAAGTTAAAAAAATAAAGAATAAAATTTTTTTGAACATTACTTTTTCTTTTATCGCAACTATGCTTGAAATGCAAGTTTATTATTCTTGAAATAACTTAACTTCACAATTTCGGAAACAATAAAATAAGAGAAAACCAGTAAAATCACAATCAGTAAAGAAGATAATGATGGCGTAATAAAATTAAAAAATTCTTTTCCTAAATTTGTAAAAGGCAGAATCACTGTTATAAATATTGTTAAAAGAGAAAAAATTATCAAAGGAAAACTTGGGAATTTAGTTTTGATAAAAAGATGGCGTGTTCTAATTGAAAAGATTAAAAATATCTCAGTTAAAATACTTTCAATAAACCAAAGTGTTTGAAGAAGAGAAGGTTGGACTTTATGAAAAATACCAAAGAAAATAAAATCAAAAATTGTGCTTACTAAAGCTAAAAAAATAATTAATAAAATAACTTTATTTAATTGATAAAATTTTGGTTTTTTTAATTCTTCAACATCAACCGTATCGGTAGCTACGGTAATGAGAGGAAAATCTGATAAAAGGTTAACCAATAAAATTTGGACAGGTAACATCGGTAAAAATGGAATTATTAAGGAGATTAAAGCTATTGAATAAAAATTCCCAAAATTGCTGCTCAGGGTACACTTTATATATTTATTTATGTTGGAAAAAATAATTCTCCCTTTTTTAATTCCATTAATGATTACTTTGAGGTCTTTTTTAAGTAAAATAATGTCAGAAACCTCTCTGGAAACATCGGCAGCTTCTCTCACGGCAATAGCTACATTTACCAGTTTTAAAGCAGGAGCATCATTAATCCCCTCTCCCAAAAAACCAACTTCATATTTTTTCTGAAGAGTTTCAATTATTTTATATTTTGTTTGCGGAGAAATCCTGGCAAAAACTGAAAATTCTTCGCAGGTTTTTTCCAAATCTTCTTTTGATAAAGAATCCAATTCTTCTCCTAAAATAACTTTTTCCGGATTATCAATCAAACCTAGTTGTTTGGCAACTGCGCCTGCCAGTTCTTTGCTATCGCCAGTTAAAATTTTGATTTTTAGACCCAATTTCTCAACTTCCTTAATAGCGGTTTTAGCTGTTCCTTTAAGAGGATCGGAAAAAGAAAAATAACCCAAAAAGGTTAAATCCTTTTCTTCGCCTGGCGAATAGCTGGACTGATTTAATTTTTTAAAGGCAATAGCTAAAATTCTTTTCCCCTCTCTCCCTTCTTTTCTTACTCCTTCTATTATTTCTTCCTTTTTTAAATTATTTTCAAATTGAGAAGACAACTGAAGAATGATTTCTGGCGCCCCTTTAACAATTAAAATCTTTTTTCCTTTTTTATCCTCCAAAAGAGTGCTATTTCTTAATCTAAATGGGTCAAAGAGAATTTCTGAAATTACTTTAAAATTTTCCAAAGATTGTCTGATTTCAAAAGAAGCATTTTTATAAAGAGCCGAATCAAAAGGATTCAGAGAAGAATCAATTTCTTCTTTAAGATAAGGAGAAGATAAAAGAGCATATAATAAACATTTTTCTTTATCCTGGGCGAAAACTTTTTCAAGTTTTAATTTATTTTCGGTCAAGGTCCCGGTTTTATCAGTGCACAAAATTTCAATATTCCCTAAGTCCTCAATTGCCGATAATCTTTTAACCACAACTTTTTCTTTAGCTAATTTCAAAGCTCCTTGAGAAAAAGCAAAAGTAACGACCAAAGGCAGCGCTTCAGGGATAATACTTACTACCAAGGCAATAGAAAAAATTAAAAAATCAAAGAAATTAGTTCCCCTTCTGATGAGCAGATTAGCTAAAAATACACAAATAATTGTAACGATAACTATTCTTAAAATAATTTGAGAAAAATGTAAAAGGTTTTTCTCATAAAGGCTTTCTCTTTTAATGCCCGAAACTAATTTTGTAATTGCTCCGAGAACTGTATTCTTCCCTGTACTGATTACTATTCCTTCTGCCTCACCGGAAATTATTGAGGTCCCGGCAAAAATAATATTTTTGGCTTCAAAAACTTCTTTGGCTTCTTTTAAAAGGGGTTGAGTAATTTTGGGCACAGATATTGATTCTCCGCTTAAAACCGATTCATCTGCTAAAAAATTTTCAACTTTTATTAATCTTAAATCAGCCGAAACAATATTCCCTGCCTCAAGTAAAACAACATCACCGGGAACCAAAAATTTTTTCTCAATTGTTTTTTCTCTTCCTTCCCTTAAAACTCTTGTTTTTAAAGGGATGTATTTTTTTAACAAGGAGGCTGCTTTTCCAGCCCTATACTCCTGAAAAAAACCTAAAAAAATATTAATGAAAACAAAAGATAAAATTAATAAAGCGTTAATTTTTTCACTAATTAAAAAAGCAATAATGGCAGCGAAAAAGAGTAAATAAAAAAACGGCGATTTAAATTGTCTTAATAATATATCAAACCAGCTAACTTCTTTTGTCTTAACTTCGTTTAAACCGTATTCTCTCTGTCGTTTTATTGCCTCTTCTTCTAAAAGTCCTTCTTCGGTTGTTTTTAATTCCTCTAAAACCTGAGCCGTTTCTTTTATTGTATATTTAGAAAAGTTCATAATTTATTGGATAATCTCCGCAATTCTATTTTCGCCTGTTCTAAAATTCTCTTTCTTTTTGGTTTTAAATTTTTGCCGGCGCGATTGATGTAAAAATTAAGCATTGACATTGCCGATTGAAATGGCGTTCCTTTCCGACGCGAACTTTCCTCGGCCGATCTTTTGAGCGACCGGGCGATTTTTCGCGGGTCGTCCCAGATAAAAATACCTTCTTCTAAACTTAAAGCAAAACTATGTTTGGTAACATAAGCCGACCAGTTTTTGGTTTCGGATTTGGCTTTGACAAAAATTTTCATTTTTTATTTTTGCTGTCGCCCTTGGCGACTCCCCGTAGGGGCCTTTTTTTATTTTTGCCGTTAATCACGATTAAGGCATGAAAGTCCTGATACAAACGGAAGTCTTTCCTTAAATTTTCTTCAAATAATTTCTGTAAAAAATGATAATTTGTCTTTTCTATTAAATTTCTTTCTTTAATCAATCTTTTAGCATACTCATCTATCACAAAAATCGGTTTATCTAAAGCATAAAGCAAAATGCTATCCGCTGTCTCGGGACCAACACCTTTTACTTTGAGTAATTTCTCTCTTAATTCTTTAAGGCCAACTTTTCTCAGTTTTTCCAAACTTCCGTAATTCTCGACAATAAACTTGACTAAATTAAAAAGATATTGCGCTTTTGCCTTATAAAACCCTGCCGGCTTAATTAGAGAAGCCAGTTTTTTCGAGCCCAAATGATAAAGAGATTCCAAAGAAACAATCTTTTTATTTTTCAAATTTTCTAAAGCCAATTCTACATTTTTCCAATTCGTTCTCTGAGTCAAAATTGCGCCGATGACTACCTCTTCTTTTTCTTGTTTGGTTTTTGGTCTTTTACACCAAAGGTTCCATTGTTCTTTGGGTTTCCCATATTTTTTTCTGAGTTCTTTATATAGTCTTTCGAAAATATTCATTTTTTTATTAAAGTTCTCTCAACTTCGGCTTGCCATCCGTAGTTTCAGCGAAGAATGGCCTAAATTTTGATTATCTTTTCAATTTTAACACCAAATCCTCATTTGATCCTGTAATAATCTTATCTAAATGCGGCAATAGTTTTTCTTTGTATCTTTCAAAGTTACCTTTATCCTGCTTCATTGTTTTCGGTCTTGTCCGGACTTCCATCTCAAAGACGTTTCCGATACCATTAATTTTATCTAAATAAAATACCGTATTTCCTTTTCTCCAAAGCTCCCGCTGTTTTTTAATAATAACCTTTACTCCTAATGCTCTTGATAAAAAATAAAGAATTTTTTTATCTTTAACTCGGAGAACAATAACATCGGACGATGTCATATTTGCTGTCGAAAAAGCTGGTCTTCTATAAAAAATAAGGCATTGTTCTCCATTTGATACACGTAATTTCAAACGTGCAGGTATTTTTGAAGTTTTCTCTTTCGGTAAATTAAAAAAGTAATCTTTTTGTTTTTTAATGCTTTCTTTTTTTGCACCAATAGAACGTAACACTTTTCGGATTGAATTAAAATCCCTACAAAAATATTTTAGCTCTAGATTTATTTTCAACTCCATAACTTTCTATAACTAAATTTTAATTATTTTATTCAATTTCGTAAGTGATAGTGACCGTTACCTCGATTTTGTTTTCGCCAGTTTGAATTTGAAGCGCCTCAACTTCTCCCCCTCCCGCAGCTTTTTCCATAGAATAAGGACGAGGAATTGGCACGACTTCGCTCTCACTGAAATTGGTAATTTTCACTAATTTTACTCCCAATTGCTTAGCTATTTCTTTTGCCTTGGCTGTGGCTTTTTCAACTGCTTCTTTTCTTGTTTGAGATTTTAACTCATCTTGTTTATCGATTGTAAACTGAAGATCCCCAACTTGATTCGCGCCAGCATCGGTTGCCACTTGGATAATATTCCCGATTTTTGTTAAATCTCTAATTTTAACTTGCAAAGTTTGATTCACTTCATAACCAACTAAAATTCTTTTCCCTTCCAGAATTTCAACTTTTAACCACTCATAACGGGGATCGATGCTAAAATTAGTCGTTTTTAAATCTTTTTCTTCAACGCCCTGACTCTTTATCTTTTCAATCATCGAATTCATCTTTTTGGTATTCTCTGCCATTGCCTCATCGACCGTTTTTTTCTCGGTTACCACCGAAAAATCAATCAAAGCCAAATCAGGTTTCGCATATATCTCGCCACTTCCCGAAACTGAAATTGTATTCTTGGTTTCGGCTTCTTTTCCAATAAATTTATTCTCTTTAAATTTGTTTGAAATTCCAACCCCAAACCAAACAGTCACTACTGCCAAAAACAAAATTGCCAAAATCCCAAAAACGAACTTCAAATTTTTAAATTGTAAATCTTTAAAATCCATATTAAATAACTCATTTATCTTTTTAACCAATTCCCGACCTTTTGATTATTTTACTAATTCAAAATATCTTGGTCAAATTTTCTTTTTAATTATTGCCATAAATTTTATTTCTCAATCATCTCCTTAACTTCTCTTTTTGCTTCTTCTAAAAGTTAGCTGCTTGTTTAAACCAATGACCAAATTTACATTCTGGACTATGTAAGGGAGGTTTATCGTTTCTTAACAAAATAACAGCTTTTCTAAAAAGTTCTGGCACATAAGACGGGTCTGTTTTGATTTCTTTAATTTCTTTCTTAAATGGTAAACGATCGCCAAAACCATTTTCTTTATTAACAATATAAAAAGCAAAATAACCTTTCCGTAGAGTAGAATAACCATTTTTTTCTAAAAGAAAAGTATAAACATCCATTTGTAACTGAAAACGGTCGTAAATATTAGCATTACTACTACCAGTGGATTTATAATCAAAGGGGGCTAATTTCCCATCAGGAAATTCTAAAACATCATCCACTGCACCAAAGAGAGTTGCTTTTAATTCAGAATCGTAATATCGTATACCTTTAAAATTACTACGCCATTCATTTAACAATTCTTGGTTGGAAAAAAGTTTAGCAGAAACATTATGAGATGTAAGTAAGGGGTGTGATTCATCTTTTTTACGATAATTATCAAATTCTTGTTTTAAGAGAGTGTCTATGGCTGCATTAAGCGCATAAGGATAAGGTGGTGGTCTTCTAATTCCTTCTCGTTTTTCTAACCAAAAACAAAGCGGGCATTCTTTAAATAAATTCAAACTTGATGGCGAAAGTTGTATTGGCTTATTATTATTCATTTTTATTTATTTTTAGCTATATCGCGCACTAAAACTTGGATAGAAAAAATACCATAGGAATGAGGAGTAACTTTAATGGTATATTCTCCTGCTTTGTCGGGAGTAAAATTAAATCTTTTTTGAAATGGAGCTGCGGGATTTTCTAGACTTCCTTCAAAAAGTTCTTCTTTGCTAATATAAAAAATCGTCTTTTGGCCCGGATTTTTTAATTCTATTTCCAAAGAAAATTTCGGCAATATCCTTGGTTGGGCTGTGAGTTTTACGTCTAAAATCATTTCTTTATTTTCTTTTGACAAAGAAAAACTGGCTATTCTCGGTTCACCCGGTTCTACATTATTCGGAACCACGGTTCCTTTTTTTCCGCATTGCGCGCATTCATCCAGCCAAACTGCCGTGCCGGGAAAACTTTTTTCCCAGAGAATCGGATGTTTTTTATTTTCCAATTTTTCAGATAACGACATTAAAGAAATAACCAAGCCAACCGCTAAAATACTGGAAATAAGTATTATCATTATCGCTTGTTTTTTGGAACGGAACTTAGTTTTTGCCTGCGCCTCTACATATTTTCTTTTCTTTTCCATTAATTTTGCTTTTTTTTCTTCAACGATTTCTAAAGCAAAACCAATCTTTATTTTTGCTAAGAAAAGCAAAACCGCGCGTTCAAGTTGAGAAGCAGTGATTAGAGCAGAAAGAACGAAACCGGACCAAAACAAAAAATCAATAACTCTCCCTCTAATTGAACCGGCTAATGACCAAGAAAAATTGTTATCTATTATACCAGTTTGTATATGGGAGAAAAGTTGATAGCCGTAACTAAAATAAAAAAACAGAGCCAGCCCTGACAACAGCGCTGTTAAAAAACCTGTTAAATTGATTAAATTATAAACTAAACATATAACTAAATAAACTGAACATAAAATTAAAAAGAAATTCATGGATTGCTCGAAGTCAAGCTTTGCCTGTCTGACAATACAAAAAAAGATCAACAAAACAAAAAAGAAAAATACCCAAGCAGCAATACTTAAAATTTTTGAAAAAGTCTTCCAAATAATCTTCCCGACGGAGAATTTCATATTTATCTTTTCTCAATTAATTTTACGACTTTTTGTTTGGCTTCCTCTAAAAGTTGTTTTGCTTTTTTGTACGTCGAGTGAGATTTGCAGATTAGATTTCATCGGAATGTTTTTTTGCCAGCCATATTTTATTCTTGAATGTTATCAAAGATGGTTACATTTCCTTTTTCATATTTTCCCATCTCACAGCCATCGTAGTAAAAATGATCACAATCTTGATAAAAAAATAAAGACAACTTATTGTCTAAGGTAATAATGAAACCTCTGCCGCTACAGCTAGGCAAGGGATGAATATCTATTCGTTTGCTTTCTCCAAAAAGTTTCATAGCATAATCAAGCTTCTCAGATTTAATGCCTTGCTTCTTGGCTACATAGCGCAAAAAAGTTTTAGGAGTAAAACGGATTAGTAATTTAGTAAACCAATTTATTTTTAACATAACTATATTATTCTGTAACTTTTATTATTTTTTATATTAACGATTCGGGTAAGAATTGTTCTATTTCTTCTGACCGTAATAATCTAACATCGTCGGCAACACTTGAAAGACCATACGATTGACCCTTAGGAATTCCCACATATTGAACTTTTTTTCCGAAAGCCCGAACTTCCTCAACCGCTGCCACTAAATCCGTATCAGAACTCACCAAATAAGCAATATCGTATTTATCCTCTCTGGCAAACCTAATCATTTCTACGGCTAAACGAACATCAACACCCTTCTCGTGGTGAGTTTTGTCAGGGTGGCGAATAACATGACCTAAGGTAATAATAATATTTTGCTGTTGAAGTTTCCCAATAAGTTTTTGCTGGTTGGCATATAACTGTTCGCTTTTTGGATTATTACGTTCACGCTTAATCGTTCCGAGATAATACCTAATCTCTAATAATTCATTTGGTTTAACTAACCATTCGGCAAATTTTCTAAAATCGAAATCAATCAAACTATATTTTCCATCCAACTTAGATGTCAAATCTTTTAATTTAAAATAAAAATTACTGCCATCAATAAAGACGAATGCTCTTTTCATAAAAATAAAAACCGCCGTCCCGGTAAACCGAGAGAGCGGTGGGATTAACTACTTTAAGTATACCAAAGCCAAGGCCCCTGTCAAGCCCTGTTTGCAATTTATTTGTCTTAAAATTTGGCCAATACTTCATTATTTTGCCTGCCCCGTAGTTCCAGCTTAGCGGGGTAACGGTCATTTAATTTTTAGGCCTGGATTTTGAAAAAAGATAACTTCCTATAATTAATATTGCAATCGTAATAGAGCTTAAAACTAATAAATCAGTAAAAAGTCCGAAATGAGAAACATTAATTAGAGTATGCCTTAAACCATCAACTCCGTAAGAAAGAGGATTAATAGCTATAATAATCTTAAAAGTTTTTGGCAGACCATCTAAAGGAAATAAGGCGCCGGAAAGAAAAAATAATGGCATAATCAAAAAATTCATAATCAGCTGAAAACCCTGCATATCCTCCAAGACAGAGGCAATTGCCGTACCGAGAGCGGTGAAAAGCAAAGAAATAAGAAAAATAAAAAATAGCGCCAATGGTAAAAGAAAAATGTTTTGTGGTTTGAATCCTACAAAAAAAGAAAGAAAAAGTATTATTAATCCCTGAAGAGAAGCAATGGTGGCCCCTCCCAATGTTCTCCCCAACATAATTTTAAAACGGGAGACAGGAGCAACTAATGTTTCTTTAAGAAAGCCGAATTGTCTGTCCCAAATAACTTCTATTCCGGAAAAAAGAGCGGTAAAAATTATTCCCATTGCTATCACACCGGGCACCAAAAAATTAATGTAATTTCCCTCTCCTGCTTTCCGAAATATCGGACCTAAACCAAAACCCAAAGCCACCAAAAAAAGAAGGGGTTGTCCCAAAGAACCTATAATTCTCGTTTTTGAACGAAAATATCTTTTTAATTGTCTTAACCAAAGAACATAAATTACATTCATATTTTTATCTGTTATGGATTCTTCTTTGCAGGCGTAAATTGTCGATGGCGTTCGCTGTTTCTTCGCGAATGGTATCCCCGGTAAGTTTCAAAAAAGCCTTCTCCAGCGTTTTGGTGCGAGTTTTAGCCATTAGCTTCGAAGGAGTTGCCTGGGCGATTATTTTTCCATGGTCAATAATGGCAACTTGCCTTGCTACATTTTCCGCTTCTTCCATATAGTGGGTGGTGAAAAAAATGGTAATTTGTTCGGTCTTATTCAAATTCTTGATATAAGTCCAAATATGATTTCTCGTCTGCGGGTCAAGACCTAAGGTCGGTTCGTCCAAAAACAAAATCTTCGGATGATGAAGCAGGCCCCTGGCAATCTCCAACCTTCGTTTCATTCCGCCTGAAAATGTTTTTACTAAACTGTTTTTTCTGTCCCACAATTCAACAATTCGAAGAAGTTCCTCCATTCTTTTCTTTCTCACTTCCTTGGGTATTCTATAAAGGATGCCGTGAAATTCCATATTTTCATATGTCGTTAATTCCTCATCAAGGCTGGGGTCCTGGAAAACAATTCCGAAAGATTTTCTGGCAGCGTCTTGGTTTTCCCAGGGATTAATTCCGTTCAGAAGAATTGCGCCTTTTGAAGGCGCAAGTAAAGTTGTCATCATTCTAATAGAGGTGGTTTTTCCGGCTCCGTTCGGACCTAAAAAAGCAAAAATTTCTCCCCGGCCAACAGTAAAAGAAATATTATCAACCGCAACAAAGTCCCCAAATTTTTTGGTAAGCCCGAATACTTCAATAATATTTGAATTTCTAGCTTGAAGATTTTCCATAGATGCTATCAATTTTAACATCCTCCTTTAATCTTTACAATTCTTAAAAGGGTTTAATTGTATCGTTTAATTGGATTGTTTCTGCAGTAAGCATCTACTTGGTTCTGGAAATTCCAATGTGAAGCCATTTTATCTGGCATCAGAGAATAAAAATAAATTCCAATAATAAAGGATTATTTTAACGATTTTTCAAATGGTTAGGAACATCAGAAGCCAAAATTCCACCAATCAATAAGATCATTCCTAAAATAATTCCTCCTCTAAAAAACCAAAGGATCCATCGTGGTTCAACAGTGACTACTCAAAATTCAAGAATAACATCAACTACACCAAAAGTTACAATCATAAATCCTCCCAGAGATTTTACTTGCCTTATTCCTCCTAAAAATCCTAAATATTTACCCATATTATTTTTTGCTGATTAATAAACGTTAAACTTCGACTTTCTTTTTATTATAACAAATTTTAAAAAATAAATAAAATGGTAAAAACAATGGAATGAAAAATTCACTTAGTATGATAACAAAAATTCCCCTCCGCCAAAAGGCGGAGGGGAATTTTTAATGTTTTTCAATTACCAGCTCTTTCTGCGATTACCACCAAATCCACGTCCTCCGCGGTCAAACCCGCCCGAACTTGAGCGAGGCTCCATCGGTCGAGCTTCATTGACAGTAATATTCCGTCCGTCAAGCTCTTTTCCATTGAACATCTCAATGGCTTTTTGAGCTTCTTCTTCGGAAGACATTTCAACAAAACCAAATCCTTTTGAACGGCCATTCGTTCTATCGGTAATAATGGTTGCCGATTCAACGGTTCCGGCCTGAGAAAATGTCTTTTTCAAAGTATCCTGGGTGGTGTCGTATGACAATCCACCTACATATAATTTTTTTGCCATATTATTTCTTTACATAAAACTAATAATGAGTAAGTCGACCTATCTTCTTTACCTCTTGAACCTACACACTATTACGTTATGTAAGAAAAGAGAAACAAGAAACTTACTGTTTTATATTTTCTCATTATATTTATAAAAAATCAATTCTTTTCACTAACTTGATACAAAAATTCTTTTTTTAGAAAACTCAATCAATATAATCTCTACTAAACTTACACTAAAAATAATGAGCCATTCGGTTATGCCCAAGGATTGGGTAGTTAAAAGTTTTTGCAAGGGCGATAAGTATAGAGCTCCTATAAGAAGAATAGTGCTGATAATTACAGCGCCAACCAAATAGCGGTTTGAAAATATGTCTTTCCTGAAGATTGTTCTTTTAAATGAGCGGACGCTGAAGGCAAAAATTAAGGAATCCACACACATCAGGGCAAAAACTATTGTCCGTGTTTTGTGTAAATCTCCAGTCAATTTCCAAAGGAAAAAAAACGACAAAAAAGCCGCTAAACCACTAATAAAGAAAATGGCAGTCAACCAGAGTTTAAGCGGTCTATTTAATATCGGCTCTTTGGGATTTCTTGGTTTTTCTTCCATTGCTCCTTTGGTTTCCTGCTCAGTGGCAAGAGCCATGCCGGGAAATCCGTCCTCAACAAGGTTTATCCAAAGAATTTGCGCGGGCAATAACGGAAACGGAAAACCCATCGTCATACTCGCTAAAAATAAAAAGATTTCAGAAAAATCATCCGCCACCAGATACATGAACACTTTCCGAATGTTCCCGAAAATCACTCTTCCTTGTTCAACCGCTTTAACTACGGTTTTGAAATTATCGTCCAATAGCACCAAATCGGCTACTTCTTTTGCCACATCCGTGCCTGAACCAACTGCCACGCCAATGTCAGCGGATTTGAGCGCTGGAGCGTCATTTACTCCGTCGCCGAGCATTGCCACCACCTCCCCGTTTGCCTGAAGCGCATCAATAATCCGCAGTTTATGACGTGGAGACACCCGAGCGTAGATGGAGATATGTTTTGACCTCTCTTTTAATTCAGCATCACTGAGCGTTTCCAAATCTTTTCCTTCAATTATATTTTCTTCTTTTGCTTCAAAACCGATTTCTTCAGCAATAGCTTTGGCAGTAAGTTTATGGTCTCCCGTCACGATAACGGTGCGGATGCCGGCTTTTTTGGTAATCAAAATTGACTCCTTTGCCTCCTGACGAAGCGGGTCTTTGAGAGCAATAAAACCAACGAGCGAAAGTTCTTTGACTAAATCGGCAAGATTTTGATATTTTGTCTGCGCATCGTAATCTTTATGGCCGCAAGCAAGCACCCGCAGGCCTTTCTGAGTGAGCGTTTCCAGCTTTTTTATCAATTGAGTTGATTGAACAGTGCCAAGTTTTTCTTTTCTACCATCAATATCCAAATCAATAGAGCGTGAAATAATTTCTTCAGGAGCGCCTATAACATAGAGTGTATTTTTCTTTTCGTTTATACGATGCAGGGTAGCCGCGTATTTAATATCTGATTCAAAGCTGATTCTATCGAGCACCGGATGCTGTTTTTCCAGTTCTTTTTTATTTAAGCCCGCCTGCCTTCCCGCCAGAAGCAATGCTCGCTCGGTTGGTCTTCCTCGCACCACCCACTCTTGCAATTCCGCCTCTGGATTTTCTACAAAGCCATCATTTGCTAAGGTGGCGATTTTCAATGCCAAGATATGCGACTCAAGTCCATTGGCATTTTCGTCCTTCGGCAGGCTCGGGGCAAGCCCATCAATATCGTTGCTCATCAACTCTCTTGTACTTGTTAAGATATGGCTAACCTGCATTTTGCCTTCGGTAAGAGTTCCGGTTTTATCGGTGCAAATAACGGTTACGCTCCCCAAGGTTTCGGTTGCCACAAGTTTTCTTACCAAACCTTTTTGCTTAAAAATGCGCCGCATTCCTAATACCAATATGACGGTGATGATGGGAAGCAATCCTTCTGGTATTGCTGAAACCGCAAGGGCTAAGGAAGCAACAAAAATATCGGCAAAAGATTTCTGCGTGAAATAACCGATAATAACGATGACAAAAATAATGGAAAGGATAAACGCCCCGAGAATCTTGGAAAGTGATGAAATTTTCTGCTGAAGCGGGGTTTTACGCTCTTTTGTTTCCCGAAGAAGCGATACAATCTTTCCAATCTGCGTATTGATACCTGTTGCAACAATAACTACTACTGCCCGCCCCTCCTCCACAATTGTTCCCATAAAAACCATATTGATTCGTTCAGGGAGCGGCGTCTCTTCAGGCAGGTTATCAATAAGCTTCTTTTCAACTGCCTCTGATTCACCCGTGAGACTTGCCTCGTTTATTTTCAGGCCTTTTGAATCAATAATGCGCCCATCAGCCGGCACTTTATCTCCTGCTTTAAGAAACACTGTATCGCCTATTACCAACTCTTCACTATCAATCTCTTTCTCATAACCATCCCGTAAAACCTTTGCCCTTATTCTCACCATTTTCTTTAAGGCAAGAAGCGACTGGTTAGCTTTATTTTCCTGATAAAAACCGATAGTGGTGTTAATGAGCAATACGATAATAATAAAGAGGGAATCAGAGTAGTGCTTCAATAAAAATGAAATAACAACAGCCGCAAGCAGAATATACATCAAGGGACTATTAAACTGACTCAAAAAGAGCCGTATCTTTGAATACGGTTTTTCTTGAGGAAGGACATTGCGACCAGATCCGCCTTTAATGCTCTTTGCTTCTCTAAGGACTTCTTCTGTAAAGAGACTGTGCCAATTTTTTCTCATATCTAATTTAATTCTATCAAAAAATCGCCCCAATATAAATGAAAAAATCCCTTTAAAGGGATTTTTTCAAATTTCTTACCAGCGATCTCTTTTAGGACGAGACTCTAAAGGTTTAGCTTCGTTTACGGTAACGTTTTTTCCGTCAATCTCTTTGCCATTGAACATCTCAATGGCTTTTTGAGCTTCTTCTTCGGAAGACATTTCAACAAAACCAAATCCCTTTGAACGGCCAGATATTTTGTCAGTAATCACAATTGCTGATTCAACAGTTCCAGCCTGAGAAAAAGTCTCTTTTAAAATCGCTTCGGTGGTTTCGTAAGATAATCCACCTACAAATAATTTTTTTGCCATATTATTTTCTCTTTATGTATTTAATATGAAGTAAGCCGACCAACTATCTTATTTCTTTTCTACAGCTTACTTTTAATAAAAACTTAAGAAAGAAATTTAATAGAAACTTACATCTGTATAATAATCTATTGTTATAAAAATGTCAAGATTTTTTCAGAGAAATGAGCCACGATATAAATGGCCTGCGAAGTTTATCTATTGACCAATTATCATCTTTAAAAAGCGAGGCTTTCTCTATTCTGAAACGTGAAAGCAAGGATATTGTAGCCTGTAAGTTTAAAGGAGACAATTTATTGTGCTCTAACAAAAATTGTTGTTTTTTTGTCATCCTAAAATAAGAACCTTTCCTTCGGCCACTGGGAAATTCAGTTCGCTTCGCTCACGAATTTCCCGCGACCTGCGGGTCGCCTCGGAAAAGGTGAGTTGCAAATAGCTTATTAACCTACCTGAGAATAATAGAACAACCTATTTGTGGTCCAAACTCTCAACTGATTTAATATTATCTTATTTTTTAAAAAAGTCAACTCCTTCCCCCGCAACATATCCGGTAGTCCAGCAAACCTGCAAATTGTATCCGCCTGTTGGTCCGTCAATACCAAGTATTTCGCCTGCAAAATATAGATTGTCTATTAATCTTGACTTCATTGTCTTTTGATTAATCTCGCTTAATTTAATTCCGCCGGATGTGATAATTGCTTTCTCATAGCCGGCTAATGATTTTACTTTTAAACTGAATTCTTTTAAAAGATGCGATAATTTTTTTCTTTCTTCTTTGGTAATAAAACCAGATTTTTTCTCTGGATCAATTTCAGACAGTCTTACAATAACAGGAATGAGTTTTTGGGGCAACAACTTATCAAGGATGTTTTTAAACATTTTTTTGCGAGCACTCTGAAAATCTCTCTGAATCCTCTGATCCAGCTTTGAAAAATCCAATGCCGGCTTAAAATCTATTTTAATCTTAATATCGCCGGGTAATTCTTTTCCGATTCTCTTGCTCATATCAAGAATAATTGGCCCGCTCATTCCATCTGCTGTAAATATTGCTTCACCAAATCTTGAATCAATTCTTTTATTGTCTTTATATGCGCTAATCTCAACATTTTTCAAGCTTAACCCTTCTAACTCTTTCATATTTTTTTCTTTTACAATAATGGGTACAAGCGACGGCAAAAGATTTGTAATCATATGCCCTAATTTTTTGGCCCATTCATATCCGTCACCGGTAGAGCCGGTTTTGGGATATGACTTTCCGCCGGTACAAATTATAAACTTATCTGCTATAATTTCTTCATTGTTCGCAAGAACAACTTTTTCAATCCTTCCCTGAAACTTTTTTACAATCTCTTTTACCTCCGAATTTAACTTGAGCTTTACATTAGATTTTCTTAAATAATTAATAAGAGCATTAAGTATGTCTTGAGACTTATCGCTTATGGGAAAAACTCTTCCCCCTCTTTCAATTTTTGTCTTTACATTGAGATTTTCAAAAAAATTTATTGTTTCTTCGGTTCCAAATCTAGAAAAAGCTGAAAAAAGAAATTCTCCATTTTTCCCAA
>PEWP01000026.1 GCA_002779425.1 bacterium (Candidatus Gribaldobacteria) CG07_land_8_20_14_0_80_33_18
GATGCTTTAATTTCACCCGTAAAATTGCTGCCTGAATTGTATCTAAACGAGAGTTGGTGCCTAAAATTAGATTGAGATATTTTTCTTTTGGCGAAGAGCCATGATTTTTTAAAAGCCGAATTTTCTCTGCTAATTCTTCATTATTTGACACCACCATTCCGCCGTCGCCGTAGCCACCGAGATTTTTTGAAGGAAAAAAGGAAAAGCATCCTAAATCACTAAAGGTACCAGCTTTCTTATTTTTATATTCAGCCCCAATGGCCTGAGCCGCATCTTCTATAACATACAGTCCGTACTTCCTAGCTATTCTCATTATCCTTGTCATATCAGCCATTTGGCCGAATAAATGAACGGGAATTATTGCTTTTGTTTTTTTATTAATTTTTTCTTCTATTTTTAAGGGATTGATATTAAAAGTTTTGGGGTCAATGTCAACAAAAACTGGCTTGGCGCCGCAATTAGCAATCACTTCAGCAGTGGAAATAAAAGTAAATGGAGTAGTAATTACTTCATCTCCAAGACCAATACCTAATGCTTTCAAGGATAAAAAAAGAGCATCAGTGCCGGAATTCACTGAGAGAGCATATTTTGTACTGCAAAACTTAGCGATTTCTTTTTCAAATTCTTTTACTTCGTCTCCGCCAATAAATTGATTACTCTCTAAAACTCTTTTAATGGCTTTGTCAATTTCTTTTTTTATTGATTTGTATTGACTGGATAAATCTAAAAATTTTATTTTATTTGCCATACCTTATTTCCTTTTTTTTGATATTTTCTTTTACAGATTTTACAAATTGCTTTTTCCTTTTTAAATTTCAACTTATTGCCGCACTCGCAAATCCAACCAATAATTTTTGCTGGAACTCCAACTACAATCGCATAATCATTTATATCGCGAGTTACTACTGCTCCAGCTCCAATTAAAGCCCATTTTCCAATAGTATTGCCGCAAACAATAGTGGCATTGGCGCCAATTGAAGCGCCTTCTTTTACTAAAGTTGGAATCCATTTTCCATATTGAGGATATTTTTTCTTGGGATATTTTGCTCTGGGATTTAAATCGTTGGTAAAAACTGCTGAAGGACCAACAAAAACATAATCTTCTAAGGTTACTAAATCCCAAACATCAATATTACATTCAAGTTTTACTCCCTTTCCTAATTTTGCTTTAGAATAGACAACACAATTATGACCAATAACGCAATTCTCTCCTATCTGGCCTCCAACCAGAACTTGGGAATTCTGCCAAATTTTTGTCCCTTTGCCAATTTTCGCTCCTTTTTGTATTTCAGCTGTTTTGTGCGCCCAAAATTCTTTTTTCATAGTGTTAAACAATTATCTTTTTTCCGCCTTGCTCAATGGATTTTTGGCAAGCAGTTAAAATTTTTAAAACCTCTAAACCCTCCTGGCCATCGGTTTTTGGTTTTTTTCTTGTTTTAAGACAATTTAAAAAATGTGTAGCTTCCTCCCTTAGCGGTTCTTTTTCCTTGATTTTTATTACTTCGCCTTCGGCTTTTATAGCTTCCAAACGTCCATCTTTGGTGTGATTTACTTTGTGCCTATAAATAAGCAGCTTATCTTTTATCTGGTCGTCGAAAACTGCCATTGCTTTTGAACCAATTACGCAGAATTTCTGTTCTTTAAAAGGATTAAGCCAGGAAACAAAAATATGAGCTGATTTATTTTTGCCGAATTCAAGAAAACTTAAAGTGACATCGGGTATTTTTTCTTGAAGATAATGTTTTCCTGTTGCCATCACAATTATTTTTTTAGGCATTCCCAAAATATTTTCTATTAGGTCAAGAATTACTGCTACATCATGAGGGGCAAAAGACCACAAAACATTTTCTTCGGTTCGCAATTTCCCAAAATTAAGCCGGTTTGAATAAATATAGCGAATATCCCCTAACTCTCCTTTTTTTATCATTCCTTCCAACTTTACAATTGCCGGATGATACAAAAGCAAATGACCCACCATTAGAATAAGTTTTTTCTTTTTAGCCAATTTTACTAATTCTTTTCCTTCTTCTACTTTTAGAGCCAATGGTTTTTCAACAAAAACATCTTTTTTTGCCAAAAGGGTTTGTTTTGCTAATTTAAAATGAGTTACTGCCGGTGTGGCAATTACTATTCCTTTTATTCCTTTGTCTTTTAAAATTTTTTTGAAATCAGCAGTAGTTTGGAGATTAGGATATTCTTTTTTTCTTTCAGCTAAAATTTTCTTATCCAAATCGCAAATTATTTTTAAAACACCGAGTTTATTAAAAACCCGAATTAAATTCTTCCCCCAATAACCAGCCCCCACCAGAGCTATTTTTTCATTACCAATAGACATTTTTATATTTTCTTGATTTAATGGCGTTTCGGGTATCAACTACTAATTTTGCTTTTTTGGCTATTTCTTCGTAATTAAAACCGGAATGGTCGGTTAAAATCAAAACCAAATCATAATTCTTTAAAACAGCTTGGTTATATTTTATTGATTTCAAAACCAATTTTGGCTTTTTTTGAAATTCATGATTTAAGTTAAACTCTTTGACATAAGGGTCAAAATAATCAATTTTCGCTCCTTTTTTTATTAAATCGGGAATAATCTCATAAGCTGCCGATTCTCTTGGGTCAGCGATGTCTTTTTTATAAGTGACTCCCCAAACTAAAATTTTTGAACCATTAATCGGTTTTTTATGCCTGTTTAAAAAGGTCATCACTTTTGTTATTGTAAAGTGCGGCATTTGCTCATTTATTTCTCCAGCCAATTCAATAAATCTGGTCCAAAAATTATATTCTTTCGCCTTCCAAGACAAATAAAAGGGGTCAAGCGGAATGCAATGGCCGCCCACCTTGGCAGAAGGATAAAACGCTTGGAAGCCGTAGGGTTTTGTTTTAGCCGCTTCAATTACCTCCCAAATATCAATTCCCATTTTGCCGCAAAGAAGCGCTAATTCATTTATCATTGAAATATTTACCAAACGGTAGGTATTTTCCAAAATTTTGGTCATTTCCGCTGCTCTTGGCGAAGAAACAGGATGAACATATTTTAAAAATTGCTGGTAGAAGAGTTTTGTTAATTGAGTGCATTCTTTAGTGACACCACCAACTACTTTTGAAATATCGGCTAACGGCATTTTCCGGCCGGGGTCAATGTGTTCCGGCGCAAAAGCTAAATAAAAATCTTTACCGACTTTAAAACCATTTTCTTCAAACATTGGAAGCAAAACTTCTTCGGTAGTTCCGGGATAAGTTGTACTCTCAAGAATAATGAGCTCATTTTTGTGAAAATGTTTTTTTATTTTCTCGGCTGAATTTTTAATGTAAGAAAGGTCAGGAATTTTGTTTTTATCAAGCGGAGTTGGGACACAAATTATCGCAATATCTGAAGTTTTAAGAGATTTAAAATCAGAAAATGCTTTAAATTTTTTTGCTTTTATTATTTCTTTTAAGTCCTGAGCAGAAACATCATCAATATATGATTTTCCTTTATTCAAACTGGCAACTCTTTGTTTTGAAATATCAATTCCAAAAACAAAAAAACCTGCTTTAGCAATTTCTATAGCGTGCGGCAAACCAACATAACCCATTCCGATAATCGCCACCTTCGCCTTTTTATTTTTTATTAACTTTTCTAACGTCATAGGTCAATTAGTTAATTAGTCAATTAGTCAACTTCAGCCAGTCAATTGTTTTTCTCAAACCTTCTTCTATCCCAATTTTTGGCTTATATTTCAAAAGCTTTCTGGCTTTATTTATATCGGCTAAAGAATGCTTGATATCGCCCGGTCTTTTTGGTTTATAAATTGGTTTTATATTTTTATTTAAAAT
>PEWP01000005.1 GCA_002779425.1 bacterium (Candidatus Gribaldobacteria) CG07_land_8_20_14_0_80_33_18
CAAAACCGCCAACTGATTTTTTCGCCCAAAATTCCCTACAATTTGGTCGCCGAGCAAAGCGAGGCGAACCAACGAAATTTGACTTTTCCTTACTGGTGCCCGGGGAGGGACTCGAACCCTCACGACCTTGCGGTCATACGATTTTGAATCGCACGCGTAAACCAATTCCGCCACCCGGGCGATATCTTTTATTTAGCAAAAAATAGTAAATTTATCAAATGGTAAATTTTCGCCAGGTTGCGGTAATAATTTTTTCTGGACATCTTTCTTTAAGCTTTTTGAGATTTTCACAATCTTTTTTATGGATGGCAGCCCCCTTTATTTTTGTAATAAAAGCTTCGATTTCATCTCCTTCTTTTGGCAAACAACATTTTGCTAAGCTAACTAAAAATCCGGCTTCTCCCTCTAAACAAATCTGAACAATATTTTTTGGTCTAATCGGAAAAAAAGCAGAAAGAATAGATTTTTTGATTGTCTTAGTTTCTTTCTTTTTAATGCTTATTTCTAATCCTCGATTTTTTTCCAGCCACTTTTTGATTCTATCGCAAGCTAATTTAGTTTTTGCAAATAAAAGCCAATCAGCAGAAGGATGAGCATTATCATCTTTTATAATTTCAATTGTTTCGCCGCCTTTTAAAGGATGAGAAAGTTTAGAAATTTTTCCATTTATTTTACAACCAGCAACGGAATTGCCGATGGCGGTGTGGACTGCATAGGCAAAATCAATTGGAGTTGCTTCCCGGGGCAAGTTAATGACATCTCCTTTAGGCGTCATTACAAAAATTCGGTCTTTAAATAACTCCGACCTTAAATATTCTGATATTTTTTTAGTATCTTTTACTTCTTCTTGCCATTTCCGCAGTTGTTCAAGCCAATAAAACTGATGTTTATAAGTCTTTTTAGGAAGTTCTTCTTTATATTCTAAGTGAGCCGCAGGTCCATATTCTGCTTCTCTGTACATTTCATAAGTTTTAATTTGGATTTCAACAATTCTTCCTTCTAAACAAATTACAGTAGTGTGTAATGCCCGATAGCCGTTTGGTTTTGGCGAAGCAACGTAATCTTTAATTCTACTAGGCAAAGGTTGATAAAATTTATGAAGCACTCCTAAAGTTTGATAACAAGTTTCCACATCAGGAACAATTATTCGGAGAGCAACCAAATCATAAATTTTATCAATATCCATATTGTAACGAAGCAATTTTTGATAAAGAGAAAAATAATGTTTTGTCCGCGCTTCAATTTTAATCGGTTTAATATTTTCTTCTTCTAAAATTTTTACTAAACTTAATTTTATTTGTCTCAAATACTCTTTCTGTTCTTTATATTTTTCTTTAACATTATTTTCCAGCCATTGGTATTCTTTTGGATAGAGAAGAGGAAAAGCCAAATCCTCTAATTGACCTTTTATTTCTCCCATTCCTAAACCATAAGCAAGAGGAGAAAAGATTTCCAATGATTCTAAACATTTTCTTATTTGCTCCTCTTTTTTAAACTGACCAATATTTTGCATTTCATCTAATTTATTTGCCAAAGAGAGAAATATTGGTCGTAAGTCGCCAGTAATGGCAAAAAACATTTTTCTTAAATTTTCTGCCCGCAAGTCCAAAAAGAATTTCTGCCATTTATTTAATGGCTGGAATTTAAATTTTATTTTGCCAGAACAAAGTTCTTCTAATTGCTTAAATTTTTTTATTACTTTCAAAATATCTTTTTGACAATCTTCCCCAACTCCGGCTAGCTCGTTTAATGATTCAAGAACTGTTTCTGGAAATTCATGTAAAACTCCGCAGCTAACAGAAACATCGTCCAATCCCATTCCTTTTAAAATTAAAGCCACTCGCAGTGAATGAGAGAAGATAAAATCTCCTTCATTAAAATTTTTTTTAAGAATTGTTATAGCTAAATTAGTTATTTTTTCCATGGTTTTCGCTTTTTTCTAAGGGAGCGGTATATTTACATTTCGGGAAACCGGAACAGGCATAAAATTTTCCAAATTTTCCTAAACGAATCAATATTGGAGCATTGCATTTTGGACAAGTTTTTTCTGTTGGTAATTCAGTAATATCACTTTTTTTGATTTCTTGATATTTTTTTTGGAGGTTTTCCTCAAAAGGTGTATAAAACTCTTTTAAGATTTCCACCCAATTTTGTTCTCCTTGAGCAATTTTATCTAAATCCTCTTCCATTTTTGCCGTAAAGCCGATATTAACAATTTCAGGGAAATGAGCGACAAGCATGTCATTTACTACCATTCCAATTTCTGTTGGCCTGAATGCCCTAAATTTATCTTTTCTGATATAATTTCTTCCTTGAACCGTTGCTAAAATCGGAGCATAAGTAGAAGGACGGCCTATTCCATTTTCTTCCAGGGCTTTAATTAAAGTGGCTTCATTATATCTTGCCGGGGGTTGAGTAAAATGTTGAGAAGGGTCAATTTTTATTAATTCTAAAATTTCATTTGTTTCTAAAGGCGGCAGTTCTGTTTCTTTATACTTAATCGGATAAATTTTTAAAAATCCATCAAATTTCAAAACTGAACCATTGGTTTGAAAAGTATACCCTTTGGCTTCAATTTCCACTTTTGTGGAGTCGAAGCTCGCTTGAGCCATTTGGCTAGCAATAAATCTTCGCCAAATTAAATCATAAAGCTTAAATTGAATATCTTCAAGTTTAGCTTGGTTTTTTAGCGCCTCTGGAGTTTTGTTGGGATCACTTGGCCTGATTGCTTCGTGAGCCTCCTGAGCAGTTTTAGATTTGGTCTTAAATTTTCTCAGAAATCCAGCCCAATATTCTTTACCATAATTATCAATAATAAATTTTCTTGCGCCGAAAAGAGAAACATCGCTTAAATTTAAAGAATCAGTTCTATGATAAGTACAAAACCCTTTTTCATAAAGATTTTGAGCAATACTCATTGTCATCTTTGCCGGAAAATGGAATTTTTTCCAGGCCTCTTGTTGTAAAGTGCTAGTAGTAAAAGGTGGTAGGGGGTTCCTCTTCACCTCTTTTTTTTCAACATTTATTACTTTGTATTCAACTCCTTCTAAATCTTTAACAATTTTTTCCGCCTCTTCCTTTGTTTTAATTCCCAATTTTGGAATAATCTCATCGCCTTTTTTAACTAGTAAAGCTTCGAATTCATTATTTTTGATTTTGAGGAGCGTAGCGACGATTGTCCAGTATTCTTGCGCTATAAAATTTTCTATTTCTTTTTCTCTTTCTACTACCAATCTTACTGTTATTGATTGGACTCTGCCTGCCGATAAACCCCGAGCGATTTTTTTCCATAAAAATGGTGATAATTTATAACCTACAATTCTGTCTAAAATTCTTCTTGTTTGCTGGGCATTAACCAAATTCATATTAATATCCCGTGGACTTTTTAATGCTTCTTTAATAGCTTGTTTAGTTATTTCATGAAACACAATTCGTTGATAATTTTTGATCTCATTCAAGCCAAGGGCTTGAATGAGATGCCAGGCAATTGCTTCTCCTTCCCTGTCCATATCGGTAGCTAAAATTACTAAATCTGATTTTTTTACCTCTTTTTTTAAAGAAGTAATGACCCGCCTTGATTTTAATGGGATAATATATTTTGGTTTGAAATCGTTTTTAACATCCACGCCAAATTCGTGCTTTGGCAAGTCCCGAATATGGCCATAGGAAGACAGAACTTTATAATTAGACCCTAAGAACCGTTGGATAGTATTCCCCTTTACAGGGCTTTCTACTACAACTAGATACATAATTTTTTCTTTCTTCTTTTATTTTTAGTTAAGCCCATTTGCCAAGCATGAGATTGAATATAAGGCCAGTTTCGGTTGGGCAACATTGATAAAATTTTATCT